>JAUXMA010000191.1 GCA_030623425.1 Rhodospirillaceae bacterium | reverse complement strand
TGGCCGGGGAGGGGAGGCAATGCGCGTTTCGCGTCGTTCAAGCTTTCCCAGGTTTTCTTTCGCCCGTGGACGGGCGGGGTAATGTCGCCCCGGCGCTGGGGGGGGGGGGACGTTCTCGCCGCCGCCGGGCGCGTTTGCGGGGATCGTTTGGCGATCCTTACGAGCCGAAGGAATCGACGGCGGAGAGACGGCGGCGCCGGGGCGCTCACAGCGGCTCGCGCCGCTTCCGGCCCGCCGCCGGCCGGGTAGGGCCGGTGGCGGGAAACCCGTGAACATCCTCTGTTCGCTGTTCGCTTGCCTCGATGTCAAACATGAATATGATCAATTATAAGCAGAAAATAAGTAATATATCACACGAAACGGTAATGAAACCATAATACGGAAGTTATTAAAAGTAAGTTGTTTATATCCACACACGGTAAAATAGCATAATGATCAGCTCCCGCCATCTCCGCCCCGATGGCGGCGGGAGTGACGGCGGCGGTCAAGAGCAGCCAACATCGAAGAAGCGTTACCCGCCTTCGGCGCCTTCGCATTTGCCTAAATAATAAGCACTTATAGCAATTGCTCATTATTTAGGCAAATTCAGCGTCTTCGGTTTTGCCTTGCCATCTCCTTTCTCGGCGCCACGCCTCGTATCCAGCTGATAATACTAATGAATTCTCCGCGCATTCACGGATGCGGACGATTGGCACGTTCTTTGCGTTTTTGTGTGATAGGCCTGTTGGCGAGGTGGCGGGTCTCCAACCTCATCGCGCCAATCAAACGCGCTCATGACAGGAGGGCCTTCGGCAATGAAACGGAGACTGGTCGTCGTAGGAAATGGAATGGCCGGCATGCGGACGGTCGAGGAGTTGCTCAAGCTGGCTCCGGACATTTACGACATCACCGTTTTCGGGGCCGAGCCTCATGGCAATTACAATCGAATCATGCTGTCGCCGATCCTCGCCGGCGAGAAGACGTTTGACGAGATCATGCTCAACGACGAGCAGTGGTACGGCAATAATGGCATCGCTCTTCGCAAGGGCGAAGAGATCGTCGGTATCAATCGCAATAACAAGCAGGTCAGGACAGCTAATGGACAGACGGTCCCTTATGACCGCCTGCTTCTGGCGACGGGCTCCGAGCCCATAATCCTGCCCGTTGCCGGCCACGACCTGCCGGGAGTCGTCACCTTTCGGGACATCCGTGACGTGGAAGTGATGCTCGAAGCGGCTCGCAAGCATAAAAACGCGGTTGTTATCGGCGGCGGGTTGCTCGGCCTTGAAGCCGCCCACGGTCTGATGAAGCAGGGGATGGAGGTGACGGTAGTCCACCTGATGGACAGGCTGATGGAACGTCAATTGGATGATGTTTCGGGGGCCATGCTGCTCCGCCGCCTTGAAGAATGCGGGATGAAATTCCTGTTGTCGGCGGAAACCGAGTCGATCAGCGGCGGGAAAAGCAAAAAGAAACGTGTTACGGGAGTGAAACTGAAAGACGGCACCAGGCTTCCGGCGGATATCGTGGTGATGGCCATCGGCATTCGCCCGCGCACGGCTTTGGCGAGCGATGCCGGCATTTATTGCGAAAGAGGCATCGTCGTCGGCGATACCATGCAGACTTACGATCCGCTTGTTTACGCGGTCGGAGAATGTGCTCAACACCGTGACCAGGTCTACGGCTTTGTCGCCCCGCTATTCAAGCAAGCCAAGGTCTGCGCCAATCAACTGGCGCTGATGGGGCATGCCTGCTACGAGGGCTCGCGGATCTCCACCCGCCTTAAGGTTACCGGCATCGATCTGTTCTCGGCGGGTGATTTTCAGGGTGGCAAGGGGACCGAAGCTGTTGTTTTCCAGGACGCCGGACGCGGCATTTATAAAAAGCTCGTTCTCAAGGACAACCGTATCCAGGGGGCTGTCTTCCTCGGCGATGCGGTGGACGCCGCTTGGTACTTCCAGCTTATGCGCGACGAGGTGGATATCTCGGACGACCGCGACCGCCTGCTGTTCGGCCGTTCCGCCCTCGGCGATTCGGGGCACGGCGCCGAGAATGCCATCCTCTCCATGGACGACGAGACGGAAGTCTGCGGATGCAACGGCGTCAGCAAGGGCGAGATCGTCGGCGCCATCACCGAAAACAAGTTGTTCACCCTCGACGGCGTGCGCGCCCACACCAAGGCCTCGGCGTCCTGCGGGGCCTGCACCGGCCTGGTGGAGCAAATCCTCGCCTTCACCATGGGCGGCGATTATTCCGACACGCCGACGCAAAGACCTCTTTGCCGGTGCACCGAGTTCAGCCACGACGAGGTCCGCAACGCCATCCGCGATAACGGCCTCATGAGCATCCCCGATGTAATGGCCTTCATGGAATGGGGAACGCCGGACGGCTGCGCGGAATGCCGCCCGGCGCTTAACTATTACCTGCTTTGCGCCTGGCCCGGAGAGTACGTGGATGACGTTCAGTCCCGTTTTATCAACGAGCGGGTGCATGCCAACATCCAGAAGGACGGCACCTATTCGGTGGTGCCGCGCACCTGGGGCGGGCTCACCAATCCCCAGGAACTGAGGGCCGTCGCCGATTGCGCCGACAGGCTGGGTGTCCCGGTGAAGATCACCGGCGGCCAGCGGCTGGCCATCCCCTTCGTCAAGAAGGAAGACCTGCCCGGGGTGTGGAGGGAACTGGGCAAGGCCGGGCTGGTCTCCGGGTACGCCTACGGCAAGGCGGTGCGTTCGGTCAAAAGCTGCGTCGGCAAAGACCTGTGCCACTTTGGCACCCAGGACTCGCTGGGCCTCGGCATCGCGATGGAGAAGACCTTCTGGGGGGCCTGGACGCCGCACAAGTTCAAGATGGGCGTTTCCGGATGCCCGCGCAACTGCTCTGAATCCACCATCAAGGATTTCGGTGCCGTCGGCATCGAGTCCGGCTGGGAGCTCCACGTCGGCGGCGCCTGCGGCCCCCGCCTCCGCGCCACCGACCTGCTGTGCAAGGTTGGCAGCGACGAGGAGGTCAGCGAATACGCCGCCGCCTTCCTGCAGCTCTACCGGGAGGAAGGGCATTACAAGGAACGGTCGTCGGCCTGGATCGAGCGCGTCGGCCTGTCCTACGTCAAGGAGCGCCTCGTCGACGACCCGGCGGCGCGGAAGGAGCTCTCCGAACGTTTCCTGTACTCCCAGCGTTTCGCCCAGAAAGATCCCTGGAAGGAATGCGCCGAGGGACAGGTGGCGGCCGATGAATTCTCGCCTTTGAAAATGGTGGTTGAGCGATGAGCAAATGGATCGAAGTCGGTAGGGTCGAGGACATTCCCTCGCGCGGCGCCCGCATCCTCAAAACCGAGGGCGGAGATGTCGCCGTTTTCCGTAGCGCCGACGACCGGGTCTTCGCCCTCGACGATAGATGCCCGCACCGCGGCGGCCCTTTGTCCCAGGGCATCGTTCATGGCTGGAAGGTTACCTGTCCGTTGCACAACTGGGTCATCGAACTGGCCAACGGCAACGCCGTGGCCCCGGACAAGGGCTGTGCCACCAAATATCCGGTACGTATCAAGGACGGCGTCATTTCGTTGCATCTTGCAGCGAATCTGGTGGCGTGAAGCCATCTGAAAGTTGTTTCGGCATGACTGGTGCCAATAACCAGGGGACCTGGCATGTATGTAGACACCATCGATCACTTTGCCAATGTCGCCGCAAAGAAAGCCGGCGTTCCGAGGAAAAATCCGCCATCCTTCTTCGTCGGTTCGATGATGGCGGGAGCCTGTACCGGGCTCGGCATCGCCCTCGCCCTTGTGGTCTTCGCCGGGTCGGAACTGTTCACCGGCCACACCATGCTCGTGACCCTCGGCAAACCCGACGGACTGAAGGGGATCGGCGAGGGCATCAAATCCACCTCCGGGAAAATCGGCGACGCCGCCGAGAAGGCCGGCGCCGTCATCGACAGCATCGGCGAGAAGGCGGAAAAGATCTCCGAGCGCATCGGGGAGACCATCGACAGCATAGAACGGCGCATGCGCCGCTGAACCGCCACCGGCCCTGGAACAGCCTTCCATCCGGAAGGGAAAAATAAAATATTCGTGTTTTAAATCAAATAAATATAATGTTATATTAATCTTTTAGTTTAATCTTTTAGAGCATTTCCCGTTTGCACGGAATCGGTTCCAGCCCGCTCCCCCTCCG
>JAUXMA010000036.1 GCA_030623425.1 Rhodospirillaceae bacterium | reverse complement strand
CCATGACCGGTTTGCCCGCCGTGAAATGCTCCATGATGGCCCCCAGGATCAAAGGCTTGAGAACATCCCAGTCCTTATCGTCGGTTTTTGTCACGGTGATGAAATCGGATCCCAGGAAAACATTCGTCACCCCCTCGGTCTGAAACAGCCGCTCGGCCAGAGGCGAACGCCGCGCCTCCATCGGGTCCGCGAAATTGGCCGAACCCTTTTCCAAGACCTGGCCGCCGGGGAGAAATTTCAGCGTTGCCGGATTGGGGGTGCTTTCGGTCTGAATAAACATCTTTTACCTCATCCCTATCGGGTCACTTGGCGAGCAGTGGCTTGATCTAAGGTCTAGAATCGAACATGGGGCTAAAACCGGCAAAGATCAAGGACGGAGGAAACCGACAACATCCTGGATTTCCTTCAGTGTCGGCTCGGCGAGTTGGCGCGCCCGCCGGCCTCCCGCGGCGAGCACTCGATCGACCTCTGCCGGGTCTTCCATGAGCCGTCTCATCCGCTCCTCGATGGGAACGAGTTTGGCGACCGCCAAATCCGCCAGTTGCTTTTTGAACAGAGAGAACTGTCCGCCGCCGAAACGGTTGCAAACGTCTTCGATGGACGTTTCCGACAAGGCCGCGTAAATACCTAAGAGGTTGGCCGCCTCGGGACGGGCATCTAATTCTTTGACGCTTGCGGGCAGGTTTTTGGGATCGGTTTTGGCTTTGCGGATTTTCTTGGCGATGGCGTCGGCGTCATCGGTCATGTTGATGCGGGAATAATCCGACGGGTCGGACTTGCTCATTTTTTTCGTCCCGTCGCGCAAGCTCATGACCCGCGCCGAGGTGGCGAAAATCAGCGGTTTCACTTCCGGGAAAAAATCGACGCCGAAATCGTTGTTGAACTTCTGGGCGATGTCGCGGGCGAGTTCCAGGTGCTGTTTCTGATCCTCGCCGACAGGCACATGGGTGGCTTTGTAAAGGAGGATGTCGGCGGCCATCAGATTGGGATAGGCAAAAAGGCCGACGGAAGCATTTTCCTTGTTCTTGCCGGCCTTTTCCTTGAATTGGGTCATCCGGTTGAGCCAACCCAGGCGGGCCACGCAATTGAATATCCAAGCCAATTCCGCATGTCCCGGAACCTGGCTCTGGTTGAAGATGATGTTGCGCCCGCCATCAAGTCCGGCGGCCAACAGCCCGGCGGCGACCTCGCGGGTGTTGGCGGTCAGTTCCTCGGGCTTCCGCCAAACCGTCACCGCGTGCAAATCGACAATACAGAAAAGACAGTCGAATTCGTCTTGCAGTTTCACCCAGTTGCGTATGGCGCCGAGATAATTTCCGAGGTGCAGATTTCCCGTTGGCTGCACGCCCGAGAAGATGCGCTTCATGCTCCGGCTCGTCCGTGACATGTGAAAGGGGCGGTTTTATGGCCGCTTAAACCAGCTTGGTCAAGCCGCCTTCTTGCCGCCGAGCAGAGCCTTGAAGTCCGACAGGGTGGCGGCGCCGGCAAGTTGCGCCAAAAGGCCGAAAACGATCAGCCCCAACGCCACCAGCGCCGCCAGGGCGGCGATCCGTCCGGCTTCGCCGCCGCTCAAGGCGCCGGCGAGAGCCCATTGGCCCAGCGCCAGGACCGCCGCCATGCCGGCGCCGGCGACGAGCGTTCGCGGCAACCTTTCCCGGAGGCGCCGATCGATCTGCAAAAGCCCCCTTTTTTTTAGGATCAGCGCCAGCAGCCCGGCATTGAGCCAAGCCGAAGCCGCCGTGGCGGCGGCGATGCCGACATGTTTGAACGGCACCATCAACAAGAGATTGAGGACCAGATTAGCGACCATGCTGACCACCGCCACCTTGACCGGCGTCGTCGTGTCCTGGCGGGCGAAAAACCCAGGCGCCAGGGTCTTGACCAGCACATAGGCCGGCAGCCCGGTGGCGTAGACGGCCAGCGCCGCGGCGGTTGCCTTGGCTTCCTGGACGCCGAAGGCGCCGCGTTGGAAGAGGACGACGACGATCGGTTCGGCGATAACCATCAGCGCCGCCGCCGCCGGCAGGGTGAGCAGGAACGAAACCTCCAAGGCCCGGTTCTGGCTGTGCATGGCGGCGCCCGTCTCGCCCGCCTTCACCTGCCTGGACAAAAGCGGCAGCAGCGCCGTGCCGACGGCGACGCCGACGACGCCCAACGGCAATTGGTTCACCCGGTCGGCATAGAACAGGTACGAAATGGAGCCCGCCGGCAACAGCGAGGCGATGATGGTGTCGACCAGCAGGTTGATCTGATAAACCCCCGCCCCCATCGCCACCGGCAGGATGCGCCTGACCAGCAACTTGATTTTTGGCGTCAGGCGAGGGCGGCCCAAGCGCAACCGCATGCCGGCGCGGAGGCAGTGGACGAACAGCCAAACGAACTGCGCGGCGCCGGCGCCGGCCACGCCCCAGGCCAGGGCGTGAGCCGGCGTTTCCATCCACCGAGCCAACCCGAGGATGGCCCCGATCATGCAAAGGTTCAACAGAATCGGCGTCGCCGCCGCCGCCGCGAAGCGGCCGAGCGAATTGAGGACCCCCGCCATCAGCGAAACCAGGGATATCAGCAACAGATAGGGGAAGGTGATGCGGGTGAGATCGACCGCCAGGGCGAATTTAACCGGTTCTGAAACAAACCCCGGCGCGAAGCCGACCATCACCCAAGGCATGGCGATTTCGATGGCGACAACGAAACAGAGCAGCGTCCAGGCGAGCAGACTCAAAGCCTGCCCGGCGAAAAGGCGCGCCCTGTCTTTGCCATCGGTTTCAAGAATCCCGGCGAAAATCGGCACGAAGGCCAAGTTGAAGGCGCCTTCGGCGAAGAGGCGGCGGAACAGGTTGGGAAACTTGAAAGCGACGAAAAAGACATCGGCGAGCATTCCGGCGCCGAGAACGGCGGCGATCAGAATGTCGCGCACGAAGCCAAGGACGCGGCTGATCATGGTGATCCCGCCGATGGTGGCGATGGAACGCAGCAAATTCATATCGTTGGTCTAGAGCATTTCAAGTTTAGTCGGCACCGGCCCGCTCCCCCGCCCGGCCACGCCATTTTGGCCCATGCCAAATGATTGGCAATGCCATTGTATGCTGTGGGTGGCCGGGCGGGGGAGCGGGCCGGTGCCGATTCTTTTCAACATGGATATGCTCTAATGGTTTTTTATGGCGCCGAAAAGACGGACATGGTGCCGCCGGCGGGCGCCGCTCCGATGGCGGCAGATCCAAAAACCGGGTTACTCCGCCGCCACATCGTCGGCGGCCGGGGCGATGGCCGCCGAGAGCCGTTGATTGATTTCCTTGAGTTTATCCTCGTGCTCCACTTTCAGGCCGAAAACATCCTTGACGTAAAAGACGTCGACCACGCGCTCGCCGTAAGTGGAGATATGGGCGCTGACGATTTGCAAGCCGAGAGCCGTCAGTTGGGCGGTTACGTCGTGGAGGAATCCCGGCCGGTCGCGGCCGTTGACCTCGATGACCGTGTGCTTGGCGCTGGCCATGTTGTCCACCACCACCCTGGGCGGGACCTTGAAAACCTGGGTGCGTCCGGGCAGGGCGCGGCGGCGGAGGGCTTCTAAGTCCCTGGCCATGTATATCTTGCCGGAAAGCGCCTCGTCGATCAGCCCCGAGAGCTTTTGCAGCTGCCTCTGGCTGGCGAAAGCGCCGCCAAGTGAATCCTGTATCCAGAAGGTATCGAGCGCCATTCCGTTGGCCAGGGTCATGATCTTGGCATCAACGATGGAGGCGCCGCTGAGCGACATGGCGCCGGCGATTTGCGCAAACAGCCCCGGATGGTCGGGAGTGTAGATGATGACCTCGGTGACGTCGTGGGGGTGGTCGATGCGGGTCTCGATGTGCCGGGCCTTTTTCATCGTCTCGGCTTCCTGCATCAAAAGGGCATGGTGGAGGTGGGTGTCGGGATCGAAGGCCAGCCAATATTGCGGATAGCCTTTGACGATGTGCTTTTCCACTTCGCTTTCGGCCCAGCCGGAAAGTTTTTCGCGGAGGGCGTTTTTAGCGGTTTCGACCCGCTGGTCGCGCAGTTCCGTGGGCAACCCGCCCGACATTTCCTCATGGGCGCGGTTGTAAAGTTGCCGCAAAAGTCCCGCCTTCCATCCATTCCAGACGCCCGGTCCCACCGCCTTGATGTCGGCAATGGTCAGGATCAGCAGCAACCGCAACCGTTCCGGAGATTGAACGAAAGCGACGAAATCGCTGACGGTTTTGGGATCATCGAGATCGCGTTTGAAAGCGGTGTTGCTCATCGCCAGGTGGTGGAGCACCAACCAGGAGGCCGTTTCCGTTTCCCAGTCGTTCATGCCGAAACGCCGTCCCAGCTTTTCCGCCAGCCTAGCGCCGATCCGCGAATGGTCGCCGCCGCGGCCCTTGGCGATGTCGTGCAGGAGCAAGGCCAGATAAAGCGCCCGCCGGGACTGGATTTCGCCGATCGCGGAACTGGCCAGGGGATAATCTTTTTTCAACAGGCCCTTGTTGGTCTGGTGGAGGATGCCGATGGCGTGGATGGTGTGCTCGTCCACCGTATAGACGTGGTACATGTCGTATTGCATCTGCGCGACGACACGCCCGAAATCGGGGATGAACCGGCCCAGGACGCCGGCTTCGTTGAGGCGCTTGAGCGCTGTTTCCGGATCCTCGTCGGCGCACAGGATGTCCATGAACAAACGGTTGGCTTCCGGGTTGGAGCGCAATTCGCCGTCGATCAGTTTCAGGTTCTGGTCGACCAGGCGCAGAGCCTTGGGGTGGATGTCGAGGCGGTGGCGTTGCGCCTCGCGAAACAGGCGGATCAGTTTGACCGGATCCTTGGCGAAAGCATCTTCGCTGGCCACCGTCAGGCGGTCGCCATCGATTTCGAAACCGTCGATATTGGGTTTCAGGAAGGAAAACGACGGCAGACGGAAGCGGCGTTTTTTATGTTGTTCCTCGAGGACGGCGCAGAGAACGCGGGTCAGGTCGCCGACGTCCTTGGCAACCAGAAAATAATGCTTCATGAACCTCTCGACCCCGCGCGTGCCGGCATGGTTCCGATAGGCCATGCGGCGGCCGATCTCGTCCTGCACGTTGAAGGTCAGACGCTCTTCCGGCCGTCCGCTCAGGTAATGCAGATGGCAGCGCACCGTCCACAGGAAATTTTGCGCCTTGTTGAATCGATAAGCATCCGCGGGCGTCAACACGCCTCGTTTCACCAAGCCGTCCACTTCGTCCACCCGATAGAGGAATTTGCCGATCCAGAACAGGGTCTGCAGATCCCTCAACCCCCCCTTGCCTTCCTTGATATTGGGTTCCAGCACGTAGCGGGTGTCCCCCATCCTCTCGTGGCGGGCGTCCCGTTCGGCCAGCTTGGCCTCGACGAAAGCGGCGCCGCTTCTGGAAACAACTTTGCTGGTGAAACGTTTTTTGAATTGACGGAACAACGCCTCGTCTCCCAACAGCCAACGCGCTTCCAACAGGCTGGTACGGATGGTCATGTCGCTCCAGGCCAAGCGAACAACGTCGTCGATGGAACGGGTGGCATGGCCCACTTTGAGCCCCATATCCCAGAGCATGTAGAGCATGTACTCGACCATCTGCTCGGTATGCGGGGGCCGTTTGTAAGGCAACAGGAACATCAGATCGATGTCCGAATAGGGCGCCAGCTCGCCGCGGCCGTAACCGCCGGTGGCGACGATCGAAATCAGCTCGCCCGTGGTCGGGTTGGCGACGGGATAAACGTACTCGAGAGCAAAGTCGTGGATGGCACGGATGATCTGGTCGGCGAGAAAAGCCCGAAAGTGGACCACCTCGGAGCCCGGGGCGGCGTCATCCTCGAAGCGTCGGCGGATTTCGTTGTCGCCGTCGCGCAGCGCCGCTTTGAAAATTTCCAGCACTTTCGTTCGCGTTTTCGAGGTATAGCCGGACCAGCCGACCAGGCCCTCGAGTTCGCCCTTGAGGGCCTCGACGTCAACGATATCGCGCCGATTGCGAATGTTGGCCATGGTTGATGTAAAACCTCGTTCGCTATTTACGCTATTTATATAAGCCGCCTAAGGGCTCCGCACCTCTTCTTTCTCGGGGAAATATAGACCTCGGCAAGGTTCATCTCCGCGGCGTCATTCCCTTGACAGCTCTATCAACCGGTAGAGCAGGTCAAGGGCTTGGCGCGGCGTCAGTTCGTCGGCCTGGACCTCGGCCAGCGCCGCCTCGATCGGCGAGGGGCCTTTGACGGCCGCCGCCGCCTGATCTTCGACCGCCGCGAACAGCGGCAGGTCGTCGGCCAGCCGCGTCACCGCCGCGGACTGTTTGCCTTTCTCGAGGGTTTCCAATACCTGTTCCGCCCGCTTGACGACAGCCGCCGGCAAACCCGCCAACTGCCCGACGTGGATGCCGTAAGAGCGGTCGGCGGCGCCGCCGCCGACTTCGTGCAGGAACACCACGTCGCCCCGCCATTCCTTGACCTTCATGGTGTGGCAGGAAAGGCCGGGAAGCCTCGCCGCCAATGCCGTCAGTTCGTGATAGTGGGTGGCGAACAGAACCCGGCAGCGGTTGACCTCGAGTAAGTGCTCGACCACCGCCCAGGCGATGGAAAGACCGTCGAAAGTCGCCGTTCCGCGGCCGATTTCATCCAGGATCACCAAGGCCTTCGAGCCGGCCTGGTTGAGGATGGCGGCGGTTTCCACCATTTCCACCATGAAGGTCGAGCGCCCGCGCGCCAGGTCGTCGGCCGCTCCGACCCGCGAGAACAGGCGGTCGACGACGCCGATCCGCGCACTCTCGGCCGGCACGAAGCAGCCCATTTGCGCCATCAGAACGACCAGCGCGTTTTGGCGCAAAAAGGTGCTCTTGCCCGCCATGTTGGGGCCGGTGAGCAACCAAAGACGCCCGTCGCCGCCGTCGCCGCCGCCCAAGCGGCAGTCGTTGGCGACGAAGGTCCCTTCCTGGCTTTCCTCGAGGGCGGCTTCCACCACCGCGTGGCGTCCCGCCTTGATTTCGAAACCGAGACCGTCATCCAACGCCGGCCGGCAATAGCGCCGGTCGACCGCCAACCGGGCCAGGGCGGAAGCCACGTCGAGCCCGGCGAGGGCGGCGGCGGCGGCGGCCACCGGCTCCGAATGTCGCGCCACCTCGCCGACCAGGCCGTCGAACAATTTGAGTTCCACGGCCAAGGCCCGCTCGGCGGCGGTGGCGATGCGTCCTTCCAGCTCGCCCAGTTCGACGGTGCTGTAACGCACCGCGTTGGCCATGGTCTGGCGGTGGATGAAGGGATCTTCGGGCCCGGACGCCACCTTGTCCGCCTGTTTGGAGGCAACCTCGATAAAATAACCGAGCACGTTGTTGTGGCGGATCTTGAGGGCCTGAACGCCGGTCTCGGCGGCGTAACGGCTTTGCAGGTTGGCGACTAGGCGCCGGCTTTCATCGCGAAGGGTGATAAGCTCGTCAAGTTCCGGCGCATGCCCCCTGGCGATGAAACCGCCGTCGCGTGCATTCAAGGGCAATTCCGGACTTAAGGCGCTGGCCAGCCGATCGACGAGTTCGCCGTGCCGGCCCAGTTCCCGGCAAGAGGATTCGATACCGCGAGGAATGCCGGAAAGGCCGCCCGAGCGAATGGTTTCGCGCACCTCGAAGGTCAAGGCCAGCCCGTCGCGAACGGCGGCCAGATCCCTCGGGCCGCCGCGGCCCAGCGTCAGCCGCGACAGCGCCCGTTCGATGTCTGGCGAGGCCTTCAACAGGTCCCGCAAGGACTCCCGCATGCGTTCGTTTTCGGTGAAGAACTGGACCTCGTCAAGGCGGCCCTCGATGGCGGCGACGTCCGTCAACGGAGCGGACAGGCGCAACGTCAGAAGCCGGGCGCCGGCGCCGGTCACGGTCCGGTCAATGATGCTCAACAGACTGCTCTTGCGCTCGCCTGACAGGGTTTCGGTGAGTTCCAGGTTGCGCCGGGTGGCGGCGTCGATTTCCATCACGGCGCCGCCGGCCAGGCGCATCGGCGCCGCCAGCCTCGGCAAGCGGCCTTTCTGGGTCAGTTCCACATAATCGACCAACGCCCCCGCCGCCGCCAGTTCGCCCCTGGAGAAGTCGCCGAAAGCGTCAAGGGTTTTCACGGCGAAGAGATTCTCCAGGCGGCGGCGGCCATTTTCGCTATCGAAGCGGCTCGTCGGCAGCGGGCTCAGCCGGTCTTTCCAATCGCTCAGGATCTCGAACAGGCGCTGTTGCAGGGCTTCGGGGACCAGCAACTCGCCGGCTTGCAGACGGGCCAAGGCGGCGTTCAAAACTTTGGTTTCCACCGGCTGGGTCTGAAAAGCGCCGGTCGAGATGTCGATCCAGGCCAGGCCCAGGGCTCCTTCCGCCTCGGCCAAGGCGGCAAGGTAGTTGTGGCGCCGGGCATCCAAGAGCGAGTCCTCGGTGAGTGTGCCGGGGGTGATCACCCTGACGACTTGGCGGCGGACGACCGCCTTGGTCCCCCGTTTTCTCGCTTCCGCCGGGTCTTCGGTCTGTTCGCAGACGGCGACCCTGAACCCCTGGCGGATGAGTTTGGCCAGATACGCCTCGTGGCTTTTCACTGGCACCCCGCACATCGGAATGTCGCGCCCCAAATGCTTGCCCCGTTTGGTCAGGGCGATGTCCAGCGCTTTCGCCGCCGCCACCGCGTCGTCGAAAAAAAGCTCGTAGAAATCCCCCATGCGGTAGAACAACAAGCAATCGGGATGGTTGTCCTTGACGGCCAGATACTGGGCCATCATCGGCGTCGTCCGAGGGGTGTCGTTGCCGGCCGCGGCGGCGGCGAAAGCGGCATCGCGCGGCATGTCAGGGCTCTGCTGGTGCAAGGCGACGACGCTCGGGTTGGGGTTCGGGTCGATTCCTTGAAAGTTAACGGCGCGCACCATAACACGGCCGATAAGACAAGGGCTATGAATCACCATGCCTCTAGGGCAAAATGCTCGACAATGAGTCTGTCCCCTGAAGGTGTGGAGCCGTGACCGCCGCCACCGAGACCCCGACGCGGGAAGTGATCGGCCTGTTTGCCGGCCGCGATAGCCTGGAGGCCGCGGTCAAGGCGCTGACGGCGGCCGGCTTCGAGCGCTCCGAACTGAGCCTGCTCAGCTCGCACCAGTCCATCGACGCCGCCGGCAAGCCGGGCGAGCCCTGGAAGGACGTGCTGAGCGCGCTGGTCGGCGAATTGAAATACGAGGGGCCGCTGGTGGCTTCCGGCGCCATCTTTCTCGCCGGCGGAACCGTCGCCGCCACCATCGCCGGGATCGTCGGCGCCGCCACGGCCGGCATCGCCGCCAAGGAATTGCTCGACGAAATCACCTCGACGCCGCATACCGAGGATTTCGCCCGTTCACTCGAGGCGGGAAGCGTCATCCTCTGGGTGCGGGCCGAAGATGAAACCCGGGAACGGACGGCGGTGTCCATTCTCGAGGAAAACGGCGGCGCCAACGTCCATACCCATGAGATCAAGCCCCGGAACTAGAGTTTTTCAAGTTTAATCAAGGCTCTATTTGCGTTGAATGTGGGACGTCACCTTGGGGCCGGCCCCAGGGCCTCAATCAACCATGATTTTGGATTGGTCGCCTCTTCCTTATGACGCTCAAAGAACCGTCGCCAACCCAGATAGCTGTCCAGGTATCTGG
>JAUXMA010000056.1 GCA_030623425.1 Rhodospirillaceae bacterium | reverse complement strand
CGGCAAAGCCTGCGGCGTCAAATAAAGGTTCTTCAATTTAATTCGGTGACAGCATACTAATTTCCGCCTTTCCGCTTGATTGCAAATGGCAAGGCTTGGAAATTAGTATGCTGTCACCGAATTAAATTAAGGACGACCTTCAGGCCGCCGCGCCGGCGGCGCCAAGCGTCCTTTACGAAAAGCGGCCGGCGGAGGCACCCTCGCGGCAAGGCGGGCTGATTTCCCCGCTAATCGGTGAAGAACCCAAATAAACCGGCGCCGACTTTTGCCGTTGGCTTGAAAACCGCTATATCAAGTCGATGAACCCAGGCCAACGCACAAACCTGATCGGCCTGTCGCGGGATGAGTTGATTGGCCGCCTTGCCGGCCTCGGCGAAAAGCCATTCCGCGCCAAACAGCTTTGGCACTGGATCTATCATCGCGGCGAGGCCGATTTCGCCGCCATGACCACCCTTTCCAAGGGCTTTCGCCAAACACTGGCTGAACATTTCACCGCCGCCCGGCCCGAAATCAGCCGCCAGCAGAAGTCGAAGGACGGAGCGTGCAAGTGGCTTTTGCGCTTCGCCGACGGCAACGAGGCGGAGACCGTATTCATCCCCGAGGACGGCCGCGGCGCCTTGTGCGTCTCCTCGCAGATCGGCTGCACCTTGACCTGCGGCTTCTGCCATACCGGCACCCAGTTGCTGGTCCGCGACCTGACGGCGGGCGAGATTGTGGGCCAGGTCATGGTCGCCCGCGACGCCTATGGGGAATGGCCCAGCCCAAGGGACGAGCGCCTGCTCTCCAACATCGTCCTGATGGGCATGGGCGAGCCCCTGTTCAACTACGACAACGTCGCCAAGGCGGTGAAAATCATCATGGACGGCGAAGGCATCGCCATTTCCAAACGGCGCATCACCTTGTCCACCTCCGGCGTGGTGCCAAGGATTCGCCAATGCGGCCGGGAACTGGGGGTCAATCTGGCGGTCAGCCTGCACGCCGTCAACGACGGCCTGCGCGATGAGTTGGTGCCGATCAACCGCAAATACCCCCTTGCCGAACTTCTCCGCGCCTGCCGCGACTATCCCGGTTCGAACAACGCCCGGCGGATCACTTTCGAGTACCTTATGCTCAAAGGCGTCAACGATTCCGAAGCCGAAGCGCGTCAACTGGCGCGCCTGATCAAGGGGATTCCAGCGAAATTCAACCTGATTCAATTCAACCCATGGCCCGGCGCCCCTTACGAGGGTTCGAGCCCGGCCGTCATCAAGCGCTTTGCCGCCATCCTCAACGATTGCGGCTATTCGGCGCCGATCCGGGTGCCGCGCGGCCGCGACATCATGGCCGCCTGCGGCCAGCTTCGCTCGGACAGCCAACGCCAGAGCCGCCACAAAAAACGGGTCGAGGCCGGCATCGAGGACGACTTCCATCATCGCGGCGCTTGAAGCGCCCGCCGGCTGCCGCGTTCTTGCCCCTTGGCCGCGTTCGCCTATACTGCGCCGGCTTTTCTCGAAGGATAAGGCGCGAGCCCCATGAGCAAAGACGTCAACAAGGTCGTGCTGGCCTATTCCGGCGGTCTCGACACGTCGGTGATTCTGACATGGCTTAAGGACACTTACCATTGCCAGGTGGTCGCCTTCACCGCCGACATCGGCCAGGGCGAGGAAGTGGAGACGGCGACGGCCAAGGCCGAACGGCTGGGCATCGAGCAAATCTTCGTCGAGGATCTCAAGGAAGAATTCGTCCGCGACTACGTCTGGCCGATGTTCCGCGCCAACGCCCTTTACGAAGGCGCCTACCTGCTCGGCACGTCGATCGCCCGCCCGCTGATCGCCAAGCGTCAGATCGAGATCGCCGCTGAAGTCGGCGCCGACGCCGTCGCCCACGGCGCCACCGGCAAAGGCAACGACCAGGTGCGCTTCGAGCTCGCCTATTACGCGCTCAACCCGGACATCCGGGTCATCGCGCCATGGCGGGAATGGGACCTGAACTCGCGCTCGAAGCTGATCGCCTACGCCGAGGACCACGGCATCCCCATCCCTAAGGACAAGCTGGGCGGGGCGCCCTATTCCATGGACGCCAACCTCCTTCATATCTCCTATGAGGGCAAGGCCCTGGAAGACCCCTGGCGGGAGCCGGACGAATCCCTGTTCCGGCGCACCGTCTCGCCCGAGGCGGCGCCGGACGGGGCGGTCTACGTGGAAATCGATTTCGAGGCCGGCGACCCGGTCGCCGTCGACGGCGACCGGCTGGCGCCGGCGGTTTTGTTGGCAAGGCTCAACGCGCTGGCCGGCGCCCACGGAGTGGGGCGCGTCGACATCGTCGAAAACCGTTTCATCGGGATGAAATCGAGGGGCGTCTACGAGACCCCCGGCGGCACCCTTTTGCTGGCGGCGCGGCGCGCCGTCGAAAGCCTGACCCTGGACAAGGGCGCCCAGCACCAGAAAGACGAGCTGATGCCGCGTTACGCCGAACTGGTCTACAACGGCTTCTGGTTCTCGCCCGAGCGCCAGATGCTGCAGGCGCTGATCGACAAGGCCGCCGCCAATGTCTCCGGCACGGCGCGGGTCAAACTCTACAAGGGCAACGTCATCGTCGTCGGACGCAAGTCGCCGCTGAGCCTTTATTGCGAAGAGACCGCCACCTTCGAGGAAGACCAGGTCTACGACCAGCGCGACGCCGAGGGATTCATCAAGCTGAACGCCCTCCGCCTCAGGCTGGCCGGGAAGAAACGCGGCTAACCGCCGCCCAAGACCAGGATCGCCATCGGCATGGCGAGAATGGCAGCCAGTGTCGTCGCGGTGATGATGCCGGCCATCAGCTTCGCGTCCCCGCCCATTTGCCGCGACATCACGTAAGCGGACGCCGAACCCGGCAGCGACGCATACATGACGCTGACGGTGGCGGTCAGCCCGCCAACCGCGAACACCTTGCAGGCGAGGAAGGTGACGGCGGGCAGGGCGACCAGCTTGACGGCGGCGATCGCCGCGACCAGCCGCCCGGCCTGGCGGGCGGCGGCGAGGTCGAGCCCCGCCCCCACCGCCAACAGGCCGACGGGCAAGGCGGCGCGGCCGAGGATATCCACAAGCGGCGCCGCCAACGAGGGCGTGCCGACACCGCTGAAATTGAGCAGCGCCCCCAAAAGGCAGGCGAGGATCAGCGGGTTCGTCGCCACCCCGAGCAAGGCCTTTTGCCGTCCGCGAGAAAGCTTTTCCGTCGAGGGTCCGGAAACAGCGCCGTAACGGACCAGGACGACGACGCTGAGCAGATTGACCATGGGCACGGCGACGACGATGCAAACGGCGACCAGGGTCAGCCCGGCATCGCCAAAGAGGGCGAAGGCGGCGGCGATGCCGACGTAAGAGTTGGGACGGATGGCGCCCTGGAACAGCGAGGTGAAAGCCGCGCCGTCAACGCCAAAACGGCGCCCGAACAGGGTCACCATGCCGGCGACGGACAGAATGCCGGAAGCCACCGCCGCCATCATCGGCAAGACCTCAATCTCGGCCAGTTCGGCTGTCGCGGTGTTGCCGACAAGAAGCGCCGGGAAGAACAGATAGAAGGTCAACTTCTCGGCCGGCGCCCAAAAGGCGTCGGCGACGAGTCGCCTCGCTTTCAGCAGATAGCCGAGAAAGATCAACAGGAACACCGGCGCCAGGGCGAAAAGGATCGGGGTCATGAATTATCCATCGCATCCGGCGCCTTCAGGCGCCCCATCGCATCCAGGGCGCCTTGCAGGATGTAGGCGGCGGCGGCCTTGTCGATGACCTGGGCGCGGCGCTTGCGGGTCATGTCGGCCTCCTTGATCAGCACCCGCTCCACCGCCGCCGTCGACAGCCGTTCGTCCCAAAAGGCGATGGCGATGTCGACACGGTCGAGCAGGTTGGCGGCGAACTGACGCGTCGATTGGCAGCGTCGTCCCTCGCCGCCGTCCATTTCCACCGGCAGACCGATGATCAGGCCGCCGACGCCCTCGCCGGCAACGATGCGGCGAAGCTCTTCGGCGTCCTTTTCGAACTTGCTCCGGCTGAGCGTCCGATAAGGGGTGGCGACGCGCAAGCCGAGGTCGGAAAGGGCGAGGCCAATGGTTTTCGAGCCGACATCGAGGCCGAGAAGACGCCGTCCCGGCAAGATCGCCGCTTTCATTCCCCGCAAGTCCTCGACCGCCATGACGTTCGTCCGTTGTCGCCGCCGCTTCGGCTTTCCGCTCCCATCCAAGACCGGGCGGGGGCAACAGTAGCGCCGCCTTCCGGTGGAAGTCGAGCCCGCTTCGGAGCCCGGCCGGGCAAGCAAAAAAGACGGTGGCGGGAAAGGCAAGGGTTGACTATCACGTGCCGTAATCCATTGTAATTTCTTATTCCTGGCTTTGGCGGGGGCGCGGAATGGTTATCGCCGCTTGTAACGGCAACATGCCCGGCGGACGCAAGTGTCTTTTCGCCGCCGTTCCGAACCGTTTGGGTCTGCTTTGTTGGGCCTTGGCGGTGGGACTGGCGACGGGCTCCGTTCGCCCCGCCTTGGCCGCCGAAACCTTCCTCGGCCTCGAGATCGATTCGCTGCAAGGGGTTTACCTTGTGTTCAAGGACGCCAACGTCCGCGCCAAGCCCGACACCAAGGGCAAAAAAATCGGCCTTTTGTTTAAAGGAAGCCGCGTGAAGGTGGTGGGCAGGGCCAAGCGCGGCGCCAGCTGGCTGGCGGTGCAAAGGGACGGCAAGGAATTCGGTTTCGTCTACGCGCCGATAATGGTCGCCCTGATCGACGGATCCTTGAAGAAAACCATCAAAAGCAAGATATCGCTCGAAAGCGGTCTCGTTTGCAACTACACCGTTCACTTCGAAGGCAAGACCTCGGTCGAGGGCGAACTGTTCGAGGTTTCCGATTACGACGTCATCTGCCGTTGCCGCCTCAAAGGCCGGGAGTTCAACTTTCTGGCGCCGACGTTCCTCGCCGAGGCGCCTTACGATTTTTCCAAGAAGCAGGCTTATCAGATCAGCGTCGACGTGCTCGGCATCGGTGACGGCTATGACGAGATATTCTCGACCACGTTCATCTTCCACCGCGACAAAAAGATCGTCGTCTTCGATAACATCTCGCTGTCAAGGTACGGCAACCCCCCGGCGCCAGAGAAACTTCCCGCCAAAACCGTTCCTCAGGCTCTTACCGCCGCCATCCGCATCGCTTTCGGGGCGTGGAACGACAAGGTCTGGCAAATCCTCGCCGCGTCCGGGGTCAGGGAAGTCCGCTGATTCCTAGTGGCCCATGGCCGCTTGCGCCCTTTCGGCGCGGGTGATACTTTCCGCGCCGCTTGCCCCTTATATCTGGCCGGGATTCCTCCCATGCCCTTGGACAAAACCACCGTCAGGAAAATCGCCTTCCTCGCCCGCATCAAGGTGCCGGAGGGCGAACTGGATCACTTGGCGGCGGAACTTTCCCAGATCATCGGCTGGGTCGAACAACTGGCCGAGGTCGACACCGGCGGCATCGCGCCGATGACCGTCGTCGCCGACATGACATGGCCGAGGCGGAACGATGCCGTCACCGACGGCGGCTATGCCGGCAAGGTGCTGGCCAACGCGCCGGAAACGGAGGAGGGCTTTTATACCGTTCCGAAAGTGGTCGAATAATGGGCGCGCTCACCGACCTCGACATCGCCCGTGCCCGTGACGGACTGGCCGGCGGCGAGTATTCCTCCGAGACGCTGACTCGGGCGCACATCGAGGCCGTCGAGGCGGCTCGGAATCTCAACGCCTACATCACCGAGACCCCGGAAATCGCCCTCGCCAGGGCGAGAGAGTCGGATGCCCGCCGGGCCAAAGGCGAAGCCTTGGGCGCCATGGACGGCATTCCCATCGCCGTCAAGGACCTGTTCTGCACCGAAGGCGTGCCGACCACCGCCGGCTCGCACATCCTGGATGGCTTCGTCCCGACCTACGAATCGACGGTGACCGAGAAGCTCAAGGCCGCCGGGGCGGTGATGCTGGGCAAGACCAACCTGGACGAGTTCGCCATGGGATCGGCCTGCGTCACCAGCCATTTCGGGGCGGCCAAGAACCCGCGCAAGGGCCCGGACGGAAAAGACCTGGTGCCGGGCGGCTCGTCGGGTGGCTCGGCTTCGGCGGTGGCGGCGCGCACCTGCCTGGGCGCCATCGGCACCGACACCGGCGGCTCCATCCGTCAGCCGGCCTCGTTCTGCGGCATCGTCGGACTGAAACCGACTTACGGGCGTTGCTCGCGCTGGGGAATCGTCGCCTTCGCGTCCAGCCTCGACCAAGCCGGCCCCATGACCCGCACGGTGCGCGACGCCGCCATCATGCTGACGGCCATGGCCGGGCACGATCCCAAGGACTCCACATCCGCCCCCGTCGAGGCCGTCGATTTCGAGGCGGCGCTCAACCGCGACATCAAGGGCTTGCGAGTAGGCATCCCCAAGGAATACCGGGTCGAAGGCATGCCCGAAGAGATCGATGAACTGTGGGAGAATGGCGCAAGTCTGCTCGGCGACGCCGGCGCCGAGACGGTCGAGGTGTCGCTGGCGCACACCAAATACGCGCTGCCGACTTATTATATTGTCGCGCCGGCGGAGGCCTCTTCCAACTTAGCCCGCTACGACGGGGTGCGTTACGGTCTGCGCGTGCCGGGCCGGTCCCTGGATGAAATGTACGAAAACACCCGCGGGCGGGGCTTTGGCAAGGAAGTGCGCCGGCGCGTCCTCATCGGCACTTACGTTTTGAGCGCCGGCTACTACGATGCCTATTATCTGAAAGCGCAGAAGGTGCGAAGGTTGATCGCCGAGGACTTCCGCAAGGCTTTCGAAACCGTCGATGTGCTGCTGACCCCGACGGCGCCGTCGGCGGCCTTTCCCATCGGCGAAAAAATGGACGACCCGATAGCGATGTACCTGAACGACGTCTTCACCGTGCCGGCCAGCCTCGCCGGCCTCCCCGCCATCTCGGTGCCGGCGGGAGAGGACAATTTCGGTCTGCCCCTGGGACTCCAGTTCATCGGCAAGCCTTTCGACGAAGAAACGGTGTTGCGCGTCGCGGATGTCTTCCAGGCGTCAAGCGATTTCGGGAGTTCTTAGAGCCTGTTTGGTGACATGGGATACCTGATCGAAGGCGAAACGGGCGACTGGGAGGTGATCGTCGGGCTCGAGGTGCACGCCCAGATCATCTCGAAGGCCAAGCTCTTTTCCGGCGCCGCCACCGACTTCGGGGCCGAGCCCAACAGCCAGGTGTCGCTTGTCGACGCCGCCATGCCGGGCATGCTGCCGGTGATCAACGAGCACTGCGTCGCCCAGGCGGTGCGCACCGGCCTCGGGTTGCAAGCGAAAATCAACCTCGTCAGCGTCTTCGAGCGCAAGAACTATTTCTACGCCGATCTGCCGCAGGGCTATCAGATTTCCCAGTTCGAACGTCCTCTCGTCGGCGAGGGCACGGTCATACTCGATCTTCCAGACGGCGCCACCCGCGAGGTCGGCATCGAGCGTCTGCACATCGAACAGGACGCCGGCAAGTCCTTGCACGACCAGGACGCCGTCCGTTCGTTCATCGACCTCAACCGCTCTGGCGTGGCGCTCATGGAAATCGTCTCCAAGCCCGACCTGCGCGGCCCCGAGGACGCCGGCGCCTATCTGCGGAAAATGCGCTCCATCCTCAGGTATCTCGGCACCTGCGACGGCAACATGGAGGAAGGCAGCTTGCGCTGTGACTGCAACGTCAGCGTGCGCAAGGTGGGGGAAACGGATTACCGCACCCGCGCCGAGATCAAGAACCTCAATTCCGTGCGCTTCGTCATGCAGGCCATCGAGTTCGAAGCCGGGCGCCAGGTCGAAGTCTATGAAAACGGCGGCGAGGTGGACCAGGAAACCCGCCTTTTCGATTCCGCCAAGGGCGTGACGCGGGCCATGCGGAGCAAGGAATTCGCCCACGACTACCGCTATTTTCCCGACCCGGACCTGCTGCCGCTGGAAATCACCCGGGAGTTCGTCGACGGGATCAAGGCCTCCTTGCCGGAATTGCCGGACGAGAAGAAAGAGCGGTTTATGGCGCCCGACTACGGCCTTTCGGCCTACGACGCGGACGTGCTGGTGGCCGAGCGCGAGACGGCGGACTTCTTCGAGGACGTGGCCAAGGGCCGCAACGCCAAGACCGCCGCCAACTGGGTCATTAATCAGTTATCTCGTGAGCTAAATAGGTCGGGTAAATCGATAGAAGACAGTCCCGTCAGCACACAAGATCTCGGAAAGCTGATTGATCTTGTTTCGAATGAAACCATTTCCACTTCCGCGGCCAGTACGGTTTTCGGAATCATGTACGCGGATGGAGGTGATCCCGCCGCCATCGTCGCCGAAAAGGGGCTCACGCAGATCACCGATACGGGAGAGATCGAGGCCGCCGTGGATAAGGTCATCGCG
>JAUXMA010000158.1 GCA_030623425.1 Rhodospirillaceae bacterium | reverse complement strand
GAAAAGGCGGCGCAAGGACGCCTCCAGCCAGATTGGATATTCGAGGGCGACGGCGGCGGGCATGTCGGCATGGCCAAAGGCTCGGCCGGCCAGGGACCGGGCCAGGCTTTCCTCGTCGGCGGTCAGCGGCGGCGGCGCGTACAGGCCGCCGTTGAACAAGGCCCGCACCCCGTCCAGGCCGAGTCCGTCGGACAAGCAAAGGTCGGCGATAAGAACGCGGCGCGGATCGCCATCCAGATCACCGTCGCCGCCGCCGTCTCCCGCCGCCCGGGCGATCCACCATTCGAGGCGGCGGCGGCGGCGCAGCAAATCGAAAAAACGGCCGGCGACGGCGCGCCGGTCCTTGGCGCCGGCGTAACGGCGGCGGCGGAAATAAGAGGAAACGACCTCGTCGGCGGCGGCCGGCGCCGAAGCCATGTTGACAAGCAGGTCAATCGTCGCCTGAAGCCGCGCCGCCGGTGTCATGCCGGTACGCCCCCGGGGCGCTCCTTGGTACTCAATCGCCGCCCCGGTAGTTGGGCGCCTGGCGGGTGATGGTGACGTCGTGCACGTGGCTTTCGCGCAAGCCCGCCGCCGTGGTCCGGCGGAAGCGGCAGTTTTTCCGCATCTCGGCGATGCAGGCGTTGCCGGTGTATCCCATGCCCGAACGCAGGCCGCCGACCAGCTGGTGGATGATATTGGCCAACGGTCCCTTGTAGGGGACGCGGCCCTCGATGCCTTCCGGGATCAGCATCTGGTTGTCGACGGTTTCCTCCTGGAAATAACGGTCGGCCGACCCCTCGGCCATGGCGTCAAGGGAGCCCATGCCCCGGTAGAATTTGTAAGACCGTCCCTGGAACAGAAAAACCTCGCCCGGGCTCTCGTCGGTGCCGGCGAAGAGGGATCCGATCATCACGCAGTCGGCGCCGCCGGCGACGGCCTTGGCGATGTCGCCGGAGTGCTTGATGCCGCCGTCGGCGATCAACGGAACGCCACGCTTTCGGCAGACTTCCGCCGTCTCGAAGATGGCGGAAAGCTGGGGCATGCCGACGCCGGCGATCATCCGGGTGGTGCAGATGGTCCCCGGCCCGATGCCGACCTTGACGGCGTCGGCGCCGGCGTCGATCAAGGCCTTGGCGCCGTCGGCGGTGGCGACGTTGCCGGCCACCACCTGGGTGTAGTTGCTGAGCGTCTTGATCCGTCTCACCGCTGCGATGACGCTTTTGGAATGGCCGTGGGCGGTATCGACGACGATGACGTCGGCCTCGGCGTCGAGCAAGGCTTCGGCGCGAGCGGCGCCGTCGTCGCCTACGCCGGTGGCGGCGGCGGCGCGCAGCCGTCCCTGTTCGTCCTTGCAGGCGGTGGGGAAGCGCTGCGCTTTTTCGATGTCCTTGACGGTGATCAGGCCGATGCAGCGAAAATCACCGTCGACCACCAGCAGCTTCTCGATCCGGTGCTGGTGCAGGATGCGCTTCGCTTCCTCGCGGTCGATGCCTTCGTTGACGGTGATCAGCGGCCGGTCGTCACTATGCCGGGTCATCAACTCGCTGACCGGCTGGTCGGGATTGTCGGCGAAGCGGACGTCGCGGTTGGTGAGGATGCCGACCAGCCGGCCGTCGCCGTCCTCGACCACCGGGATGCCGGAGAAGTGATGGCTTTCCATGATGGCGAGGGCATCGGCCAGGATCGCCTCGGGACGGATGGTCACCGGATTGACGACCATGCCGGATTCGAATTTCTTGACCTTGCGCACATGCCCGGCCTGCTCGTCCGGCTCCATATTCTTGTGGATCACGCCGAGGCCGCCGGCCTGGGCCATGGCGATGGCCATGGCGCTTTCGGTGACCGTGTCCATGGCCGCCGAGATCAGCGGAATGCCGAGTTCGATGCTCGGCGTCAGACGCGTCCGGATCGATGTTTCCGATGGCAGGACGTTGGACTCGGCGGGAACCAAGAGCACGTCGTCGAAGGTGAAAGCCTCGGGGATGTTCATGCCGTCTCCTCTGAGATCTCCTCGAAGAAGAGTTGGCGCCGTATCATACAGATCGCATGGGCATTGCCAAGACGATTTGGCGGTTGCGCTCTCTAGCCGCCGGATGACCCCTTAAATCCCTGGGCGACGACGTAGACTTCCGCCGAGGCGGGACGGCTCGCCGGCGGCTTGGCGTGGCGGACCCTCTTGAACAGGCGTTTCATGCGCGTCAGCAATTCTCGTTCCGTGCCGCCCTGGTAGACCTTGGCGACGAAGGCGCCGCCGGGCGCCAGTACATCCTCGGCGAAGTCCAGCGCCGCTTGCGCCAACGCCACGATCCGCAAATGGTCGGTGCCGGCGTGGCCGGTGGCCGCCGCCGACATGTCCGAAAGCACCAGGTCGGCCGGGCCGCCCAGGGCCTTGGCGAGAAGCTCGGGGGTGGTTTCGTCGAGGAAATCGCGGCGCAGCGCCGTCACCCCCGGCGGCGGCGCCATCTCGGCGATATCGAGGGCGACGACGAGGCCGCCCCCTTGGCGTCCCGCCTTCACCCTTTCGGCGGCGACCCGGCTCCAGCCGCCCGGCGCCGACCCTAAATCCACCACCCTGAGGCCGGGTCTGAGCAAATGGAAGAGGTCGTCCAGCTCGATGAGCTTGAAGGCGGCGCGCGACGGATAGCCCAGGCGCCGCGCTTCCGCCACGTAGGGATCGTTGAGTTGGCGCTCGAGCCAGCGGGTGGAAGAGAGTTTCCGGCCCCTGGCCGTTTTCAGCCGCGTTTTCAGGCGCCGCCCGCCAACCCGGCTTCCCCGGCCGCCGGCCTTGCCGCGGTGGCTTGTCATCGCGGCCCGCCGGCGCGGCGGCGGCGGCCGTCGTCGATCGATCCCGGTTTTTCCACTCGCACCCGAACCTTCCTTTCGCCGCAAATGAATATCCGATATCGGCCGCCGGCGCAAAACCATCTACCCCCGCGAAAGATGATATGATAGAACCCGCCCGCCGAACCTTGGGGCGTCGTATAATGGCATTACGCTCGGCTCTGGACCGAGTAATCGGGGTTCGAATCCCTGCGCCCCAGCCATTTTTTTTATCCTTGGCAACTTTCGGATAAGTGTCTCGGCGCCAATAGCTGGAGGGCGACTCAGATGAGCGAAGCCGAAACCGCGACCGGCGAAGGCGCCCGCGACTTCATCCGCGACATCGTCGGCGCCGACGTGGAGGCCGGGCGGACCGACACCGTCGTCACCCGCTTTCCGCCGGAGCCCAACGGCTACCTGCATATCGGCCACGCCAAGTCGATATGCCTGAATTTCGGCGTCGCCGAGGAGTTCGGCGGCCGCTGCCACCTGCGCTTCGACGACACCAATCCGGCCAAGGAAGAGCACGAGTATATCGAGTCCATCAAGGAAGACGTCCGCTGGCTCGGCTTCGACTGGGGGCGGCACCTTTACTTCGCCTCCGATTATTTCGAGCGCCTTTATGAATGGGCCGAACATCTGATCGGCGGGGGGAAAGCCTATGTCGACGACCTCTCGCCCGACGAAATACGCGAATACCGCGGCACCTTGACCGAGGCCGGCCGAAACAGCCCCTACCGGGGGCGCGGCGCGGAAGAAAACCTTGATCTCTTTCGCCGCATGCGGGCCGGCGAATTCGCCGAGGCGACGCGGGTGCTGCGCGCCAAGATCGACATGGCGTCGGGCAACATCAATCTCAGGGATCCGGTGATCTACCGCATTCTGCACGCCCCCCACCCGCGCACCGGCGATAGCTGGCGCATCTACCCGACCTACGATTTCGCGCACGGCCAGTCGGACGCCATCGAAGGCGTCACCCATTCGCTCTGCACGCTCGAATTCGAGGACCACCGCCCGCTCTACGATTGGTTCGTCGCCAACCTGCCGGTGCCGTCGCGGCCCAGGCAGTACGAATTCTCGCGCCTCAACCTCAGCCACACGGTGCTGTCGAAACGAAGGCTTATCGAGCTCGTCGAGGACGGCCACGTCAAGGGCTGGGACGATCCCCGCATGCCGACGCTCGGCGGCCTCCGGCGGCGCGGCTTTCCGGCCGCCGCGATCCGCGACTTCGCGGCGCGCATCGGCGTGACGAAGAGCGGCAACGTCGTCGAAATGGCGTTGCTGGAGCATTGCGCCCGCCAGCTCTTGAACAAGGTCGCGATGCGCCGCTTCGCCGTCTTGCGGCCGCTCAAGGTGATCATCGAGAACTATCCGGAGGGCGAGACCGAGGAGCTGGACGCGATCAACAACCCCGAGGACGCCGCCGCCGGCACGCGCGCCGTGCCGTTCTCACGCGAGATTTACATCGAGCGCGACGATTTCATGGAGGCTCCGCCGAAGAAGTTCTTCCGGCTCGCGCCGGGCCGCAAGGTGCGGCTGCGTTACGCCTACTTTATTACTTGCCGCGAGACGGTCAAGAACGATGCCGGCGAGGTGGTCGAGCTCATCTGCACCTACGACCCGGAGACCCGCGGCGGCAACGCGCCCGACGGACGCAAGGTGAAAGCGACCCTGCATTGGGTGTCGGCGGCGCATGCCATTGGCGCCGAGGCGAGGCTCTACGATCATCTGTTTACCCAGGCGGAGCCGGGCGCCGACGGCGACCTCGCCGATGATCTCAATGACGATTCATTGACGGTGTTGACAAATTGCCGCCTCGAACCGGCGTTATCGGACGCCTTGCCGGGCCGGCCGGTTCAGTTCGAGCGGCAGGGTTATTTCTGTCTCGACGCCGATTCGACTCCCGCAAGTCTGGTGTTCAACCGCACCGTCGGCCTGCGCGACACCTGGGCCAAGATCCAGGCGAAGGCGAGGCCGAAGGCATAGGGCATTTCATGGTGGGAGGGGGAACGGTCTGGAACCGATTCCTTAGCAAACGGGAAATGCTCCAGGG
>JAUXMA010000019.1 GCA_030623425.1 Rhodospirillaceae bacterium | reverse complement strand
TGCGACGAGGCGAAAACCCTTCTGGTCCGCTGGAAGGACGAAGGCCTGCTGGGCAAGATCAATCGCAAAAGGAACATCACCACCAATCCTTCATCTTCTTCCCGGTAAAGGAAACAGGGCCGGGGCGCGGCTTGCGGCCAACCTTGAGCTATGGCACAAAGGCCAGGCCCGAATTTGCGTTCGCTGAGACCTTTGGGAACATTTCCATGGCCAAGCCCATTTACAAGGCGATCTTTCCGGTGGCCGGCCGCGGCACCCGCTTCCTGCCGGCGACCAAGGTCCTCGCCAAGGAGATGCTTCCCATCGTCGACAAGCCGCTGATCCAGTACGCGGTGGAGGAAGCCCGGGACGCCGGCATCGAGGAGTTCTTTTTCATCACCGGCCGCGGCAAGGCCGTTCTCGTTGATCATTTCGACCACGCCGTCGAACTGGAACAGGCGTTGCTCGAACGCGGCGACGAAAAAGCCCTGCAATCGGTGCTGCCGCCGCCCGGGCGGATTTTCTCCACCCGTCAACAGGAGCCCCTGGGCCTGGGCCATGCCGTATTGTGTGCCCGCGAATTCATCGGCGACGAGGCCTTCGCCGTCCTTTTGGCCGACGATCTCATTCTCGCCGAACCCGGCTGTCTCAAACAGATGATGGGTGCCTACGAGGAAGTCGGGGGCAATGTGGTCGCCTGTGAGGATGTGCCGCGCGAGCTGACTTGCCGCTATGGCATCCTCGACGTCGCCAAGGATGACGGCCGATTGGCCCGCGCCCGCGGTTTGGTGGAAAAACCCGACCCGGCGGAGGCGCCCTCGACGCTCGCCATCATCGGCCGCTACATTCTGCAGCCGGAAATCTTCCGTTATCTGGAGAGGCGGGAAGTGGGCGCCGGCAACGAAATCCAGCTCACCGATTCCTTGGCCAAGACCATCGGCGAGATTCCCTTCCACGGCCTGCGCTTCCAAGGGAAACGTTTCGATTGCGGCGGCAAGTTGGGGTTTCTGGAAGCCAACTTGGCCTTTGCGCTGGAGCGGGAAGACCTGGGGCCGCGGGTTCGCGAAATGCTGAAGGGATACCGGTGAGTTCCATCGCCGGCGGAGAGGATTGACAGGTCATGCGCATCGCTATGATCGGCACCGGCTACGTGGGTCTCGTTTCCGGCGCCTGTTTTTCGCAATTCGGCATCGACGTCGTTTGCGTCGACAAGGACAGGGACAAGATAGACGGCTTGAATCGGGGCGAATTGCCGATTTTCGAACCGGGACTGGATACCCTGATGGCGAGCAACGTCGCCGCCGGCCGGCTCGTCTTCAGCACTGACTTGCGCTCGGCGGTTGACAAAGCGGACGCCGTTTTCATCGCCGTCGGCACGCCCAGCCGCCGCGGCGATGGCCACGCCGACTTGTCGCACGTCTTTGACGCCGCCAAGGAAATCGCCGCCGCCTTGAACGGCTATACGGTGGTGGCGACCAAATCCACCGTTCCCGTCGGCACCGGCGACGAGGTCGAGAGGATCATCGGCAATTTGCGGCCGGACGCCGAGTTCGACCTGGTCTCGAATCCGGAGTTCTTGCGCGAGGGTTCGGCCATCGGCGATTTCATGCGCCCCGACCGGGTGATTATCGGCACCGAATCCAAACGCGCCGGCGAGGTGATGCGTCATATCTATCGGCCGTTGTATTTGATCGAGGCGCCCATTCTCTTCACCACCCGCCCGACGGCTGAACTGATCAAGTACGCCGCCAACGGTTTCCTCGCCACCAAGATCACTTTCATCAACCAAATCGCCAACCTTTGCGAAAAGGTCGGCGCCGACGTCCAAGACGTGGCCAGGGGAATCGGCTTCGACGGGCGCATTGGCCCTAAATTCCTGCACGCCGGCCCGGGCTACGGCGGCTCGTGTTTTCCCAAGGACATGCTGGCCTTGGCGCGCACGGCGCAGGAAGCGGGAAGCCCTTTGAGGATCATCGAGACGGTGATCGAGATCAACAACGCCCGCAAAAGACACATGGCGGAACGGATCATCGACGCCTGCGGCGGTTCGGTCCAAGGCAAGACCATCGCCATCCTAGGCCTGACCTTCAAACCCAACACCGATGACATCCGCAATGCTCCCAGCCTCGACATCCTGCCCGCCCTCCAGGCGGCGGGGGCAAGCTTGCGCGCCTTTGATCCGAAAGGGATGGATGAAGCCAGGGAGAAATTGACCGGCGTCCACTGGTGCGAGAGCGCTTACGATACCATGAACGGCGCCGACGCCTTGGCCATACTCACCGAATGGAACGAATTTCGCGCCCTTGACTTCGACCGTGTCAAGTCGCTGCTGAAAAAACCGGTGATGGTGGACTTGCGAAATATCTACAACCCGCATGAAATGGCCGAGGCCGGGATCCAATATTACTGTATCGGCCGCTCCGGCGTGAACCGCAAGGCCGGCTTATGAGCGAAGCCCACGTTTTCGATTCGACGATCTTGCGCGAATACGACATCCGCGGCGTCATTGGCGAAACCCTGACGGCCGAGGACCTGCATGCGGTGGGGCGTGCCTTCGGCACCATCGTCGCCGCCGAAGGCGGCCACACCGTCGCCGTCGGTTACGACGGCAGGCTGTCGTCCGTGGAGCTGGAGGCGGCCTTGTCCGCCGGGCTCGCCGCCTGCGGCCTGATCGTCCTGCGGGTCGGGCTGGGGCCGACGCCGATGCTCTATTACGCCGTCCACACCTTGCAAACGGATGCCGGGGTGATGATCACCGGCTCCCATAATCCGCCCGAATACAACGGCGTCAAGTTGCTGTTGGATAGCGGGTCTTTCTACGGCGAAGACATCCAAAAGCTGGGACGCATGGCGGCATCGGGAGATTTCGCCGCCGGCGACGGCGAGCAAATTTCCCGTTCGGTGAGCGAGGATTACGTCAAGCGCCTGCTCGAGGATTTCAACGGCGACAAGCTCCTGGCGGTGGCCTGGGACGCCGGCAACGGCGCCGCCGGCGAAGTTCTGAGGAAGCTGGTCGGCGGGCTTGCCGGCCGGCACCTGCTTCTCAACGAGACGATCGACGGCACCTTCCCGGCCCATCATCCCGATCCCACCGTCGAGAAGAACTTGGAACAACTCAAGGAAACGGTCAAAACCGAGGGCTGCGACCTCGGCATCGCCTTTGACGGCGACGGCGACCGCATCGGCGTCGTCGATTCCCAAGGCAGGGTGTTGTGGGGGGATCAGTTGCTGGTGATTTTAGCCACCGAGGTTCTTGCCGATCTGCCCGGCGCCACCATCATCGCCGACGTCAAGGCAAGCCAGGTCTTTTTCGACGAGATCGCCCGCTTGGGCGGGGAACCGTTGATGTGGCGCACCGGCCATTCCCTGATCAAGGCGAAAATGCAGGAGACCGGCGCCCCTCTTGCCGGCGAGATGAGCGGTCATATCTTTTTCAAGCACCGCTATTTCGGTTTTGACGACGCCTTGTACGCCGCTGTCCGCCTGCTTTCCATCTTGAGCCGGGCCGACGAAAGCTTGGCCCGGATGCGCGACCGCCTGGCCAAGATGGTCAATACGCCGGAACTTCGCTTCGATTGCGCCGAGAACCGTAAGTTCGAGGTCATCGACGAGGTCCGCGACCGCCTCAAGGGAACCGCTGGCGTCACCGTCAACGACATCGACGGCGTGCGGGTGCAATCGGACGACGGCTGGTGGCTGTTGAGGGCGTCGAACACCCAGGCCGTCCTCGTCGCCCGTTGCGAATCGGCGAGCCAGGAAGGCCTGCAAAGACTGAAACAAGCCCTGGCCGGACAGCTCCGCGAAAGCGGTCTCGAGGCTCCCGATTTCGGGTAGAATATGCCGATTTATTCGATAAGCGCCGCCGAGCGGACGATGACCGCCCCGGCCTCGCGCATGTTGGACATCGCCGTATCGAGCGAGCCCTCAAGGTCTATGGCGCGGCAAGCATCCTCGATGACGACGGTCTCGAAGCGCTCCTTCAGGGCGTCCAATGCCGAATAATGGATGCAGAAGTCGGTGGCCAACCCGCACAAGAAGATCCTGGACAGCCGGCGCTGGCGCAGATACCCGGCCAATCCCGTCGGTGTCGCGTGATCGTTTTCGAAGAAGGCCGAATAGGAATCGATCTCGCGGCGGAACCCCTTGCGGACGATGAGAGACGCATGCGGAAGATCAAGCCCGGCGTGGAAATCCGCGCCCTTGCTTCCCTGGACGCAGTGCTCGGGCCAAAGCACTTGCCGCCCGTAAGCCATCTCGACGGAATCGAATGGCGCCTTGCCAGCGTGGGAGGAGAAGAAAGAAAGATGTTTCGCCGGATGCCAATCTTGGGTCAGAACGACGTTCTCGAAGGCACCCCCCAGACGGTTGGCGATGGAGATGACGGCGTCGCCGCCGGGCACGGCAAGCGCTCCGCCGGGACAGAAATCGTTCTGGATATCCACCACCAGAAGCACGTCGCTATCCGAAGGTCTCCCCACTTCACTCATCCGAACCGACATTCCTTGGATGGATTTTCCAGTTACCGATGAGGGTAGCACAAACAGCCGTGTAACGGCGAAACCCGTCCCGGATTCGCTCCGAATGTTTATGAGTGATCCGCGCCCCCCGATGTGATTAGTAAATGGCGGATGCAGAACACCCGGCGGGCGGGACCGTCACCATGGCCTTGTTCTTTTCCGGAACCTTGATGGATTCGAGAGTGCTGGCGCGCATCGCCGGCGAAACCGTTTCGCCGGCATGCATGGAGACCGCCATTATCGAAGGCTACCGCCGGGTCTACGTGGCGGGAGCCTGGTATCCCATGTTGGTCGCGGCGGCCGGCGGACGGGTCGAGGGCCGCCTGGTTCATGGCCTCGGCCGCCGCGCCGCCGATGCCATCATTCGTTATGAAGGCCGCGGCTACGTCCAGCGGCAAGTGACGGTAAAGACGGCGTCGCTGGGTCCGGTGCCGGCGTGGACGTTCATGGCCCGGTCCGGCGTCGAGGCCTCGGCCGAGGAATGGCGGCTGGACTCCTGGCGGCGGCGGCACAAAAGGCGGTATCTGCGCCTGACGGAAGCCGGTCTGGAGGAATAGGGGACGAAAACGGCTGGGCGTTCAACGGTTAGCCAACCGCCCGCTTTTTTTTCATCCTCAGTTCCATACAGTCGATTTTCCGCCGCCTGAGAATGCGACAGGCCTTGTAGGCTTGTGTCTTGCTGATACCGAGGATGCGCCCGAGGTAAAGGGACTTGCCTTTGCGCCGTCTTAAGGGGACGACTTTGATGGTGCCTTGGGCGAGCAGCGTGGGCGCTTTTTCCACCGCCTTGCGGGCGATTTTGTAGGCCGGGGAAAAGCGCTTGTAGGCGCCGACCTGGATGCCCCACTGGTGGTAGGATCGCCGTGAACCCCCGGTTTTGGGCAAACGTCCTTGCGGCGGTAAGCCAGTTGACGCCAACCTTGCCGGCGCGCTCAGGCGGAAGCCTTTGCTGAGAAGCTTGGCCATGTGGCGGTTACGCGCTTTCGGCGAACGGCCGCCGAAGACGACGCCGATCAGCCGCCTGCCGTTGCGTTGGGCCGAGGCCGCCAGGTTGTAGCCGGAAGCCCGGATGTAGCCGGTCTTGATGCCGTCGGCGCCTTGATAGGTGGTGAGAAGCTTGTTGTGGTTTCGGTGCCTGACACCGCCATAGGTGAAGTCCATCGTCGAGAAAAATTGGTAGTAATGGGGGAAATCCAACAACAGCCTCCTGGCCAGGGTCGACATGTCCCTTGCCGTCGACAACTGGCCGCGATGGTGAAGACCCGAGGCGTTGCGAAACGTCGTCTGCCGCATGCCGATCTGGCGCGCCTTGGCGGTCATCAGCAGGGCGAAATTGCGTTCGTTGCGGGCCAGCGATTCGGCGATCACCGTGGCGACGTCGTTCGCCGATTTGGTGACTATCGCCAGGATCGCTTGCTTGACCGTGATCGTCCGACCTTTGCGCAATCCCAACCTGGACGCCGGCTGGCGGGTGGCGCGGGCGGACACCTTGAGGTCGCTGTCGAGGGTCAGGCGGCCCTGTTTCAATGCCTCGAAAAGCAAGTAAAGGGTCATCATCTTGGTCAGGGAAGCCGGATAATTGAGGGTGTCGGCGTTGACCGCGTGAAGAACGCGCCCGCTTTGGCCGTCGATGACTATCGAGGCGTATTTGGCGTCTCCCGGATGGGCGAACAAAATTGGCGAGACGATGATGAAAACGAGCAAGCAAAGCAGGCGGGAACGGCTAAACCCGTTCCGCCTCGCCAGATTCTCCGACGCAGCCGCCAAGATTGTTCCCCTCAATTTCCGCCCGTTTCGGGCTTGACCCCATGTGGCATAGGCGAAATTACACAAAATCGCTGCCTCGCCTCAAGATGTTATTCGCGGCTCCCAACCGCTCATTCCCATCGTCCCGAGCCCATCGTCCCGAGCCCATCGTCCCGGGACCTTTCTAACTAACCTTCGCTTTTATAACAAAAGGTTAATATGCCTCGAATGATTCCTTAATTCATTACAACATATTAGCAAAAAATATTTGGCGGTTCCGTCAGCGAGCTTGGCGGGTTCCGCCGGCTCCTTGGAGCGGCGCCGGGGGCGGGAATCGAGGCGAAAACGCCGTCAATTTGGCTCCGCTGGCCTTTCGATGCTATACTGAATCAAAGCCAGAGAATTTTTTCAAAAAACCTGCCCGAATCCATCGGGAACTTCCGGTTTAGGCGCCTAAACACGGAGAGGTTTGGCATGGGTGGAGAGGTTTGACATTGGAGATGTCTCACATGGCGAATCAGCGCATGATCACCGTTGATGGCAACGAGGCGGCGTCCCTGGTTGCGCACCGGATCAACGAGGTGATCGCCATTTATCCGATCACTCCGTCGTCGGCCATGGGGGAGCTGGCCGACGAACGATCGGCCCAGGGGCGCAAGAACATCTGGGGCATCGTTCCCGAGGTCGTCGAAATGCAGTCGGAAGCGGGCGCCGCCGGGGCGGTTCACGGGGCTTTGCAAAGCGGGGCGCTGACCACCACCTTCACCTCTTCGCAGGGTCTTCTTCTGATGATCCCCAATCTTTACAAGATCGCCGGCGAATTGACCTCGTTTTGCCTGCACGTTTCGGCGCGCACGGTGGCCAGCCATGCATTGTCTATTTTTGGCGACCATTCCGACGTCATGGCTTGCCGGCAGACCGGCGTCGCCATGCTGGCCGCGGGCTCGGTGCAGGAGGCGCACGACTTCGCCTGCATCGGGCAGGCGGCGAGCTTGCAATCACGCGTGCCCATGCTGCACTTCTTCGACGGTTTTCGCACCTCCCACGAGATTGCCAAGATCGAGGAGCTTTCGGAGGACGACTTAGGCGCCATGATCGACGAGGATTTGGTGGCCGCTCATCGCCGCCGGGCGTTGACGCCCGACCATCCGGTCCTGCGCGGCTCGTCGCAGAACCCGGATACCTTTTTCCAGATGCAGGAGGCGCGCAATCCCTTTTACGACGCCTGCCCGGTGCTTGTTCAGGAGGTCATGGACAGGTTCGCCGGCTTGACCGGCCGTCACTATAACTTGTTCGACTACGTTGGCCACCCCGAAGCCGAGAAGGTCATCGTCATCATGGCCTCGGGAGGCGAAACCGCCGAGGAAACCGCCGCCGCGCTGAACCGCGGCAGCGACAAGGTAGGCGTCCTCAAGGTACGCCTCTATCGGCCGTTTTCGATCGACCATTTTGTCGCCCAGCTACCGCTTTCGGTGCGCGCCATCGCCGTCATGGACCGCTGCAAGGAGCCGGGCGCCGTGGGCGAGCCGCTTTATCAGGACGTGATCGCCGCCTTGGGCGAAGCCAAGGCCGCCGGCCTGCGGCCGGCGGCCCGGGAGCCGCTGATCATCGGTGGGCGCTACGGTTTGGCGTCGAAGGAATTCACTCCGGCCATGGTCAAGGCGGTGTTCGATGAACTGGACCGCGACACGCCTAAGCGTCATTTCACCGTCGGCATCACCGATGACGTCAGCGGCTTGTCCTTGCCCGTCGACGACTCCTTCAGGGTGAAACACAGCGGTCTTACCCGTGCCGTTTTCTTCGGCCTCGGTTCGGACGGCACCGTCGGCGCCAACAAGAACTCCATCAAGATCATCGCCGCCAACACGGATTTTCACGCCCAGGGCTATTTTGTCTTCGATTCCAAGAAAGCCGGCGCCGTCACCATTTCCCATCTGCGTTTCTGCCCCAAACCCATCAAGTCCCCCTACCTGATCAGTCAAGCCGAATTCCTGGCCTGCCACCAATTCTCTTTCCTCGATAAGGTCGATGTCATCAAGTACGCCTCGCCGGGGGGAACGTTTCTGCTGAACGCGCCTTACGGCAAGGACGAGGTTTGGGACAAGCTGCCGCGGACGGTGCAGCGGCGGATTATCGACATGAAACTCAAGTTTTACGTCATCGACGCCCAACAGGTAGCCGACAAGACCGGCATGGGCAAACGCATCAACACCATCATGCAGACTTGTTTCTTCGCCATTTCCAACGTCCTCGAGCGCGGCCGGGCGATCGCCGCCATCAAGGATGCGATCAACAAGACATACGGCCACAAAAGCGAAAAGGTGCTGCAAAGCAACTTCGCGGCGGTGGACCAGGCCTTGGCGCATCTCGAAGAGGTGACGGTCCCGGAACAGGCGACGGCGACGCGCGACCTGCCGCCCATCGTTCCCAAGCAGGCGCCCGACTTCGTTAAGAGAGTGACGGCGATGATGCTGTCGGGGCAAGGGGATTTGCTGCCGGTCAGTGCCTTCCCGGTGGATGGGACCTGGCCGCTGGGTACCGCCAAATGGGAAAAGCGCAGTCTGGCCACGGAAATCCCGGTGTGGATTCCCGAACTCTGCATCCAGTGCAACAAGTGCACCCTGGTCTGTCCCCACGCCGCCATCCGCGTCAAGGTCGCCACCCCGGCGGACCTGGACGGGGCGCCCGCCGCTTTCCAGTCGATGGACTACAAAGGCAAGGAGTTCGGCGAAGCCAGGTATGTTCTCCAGGTGGCGCCCGAGGACTGCACCGGATGCACCCTTTGTGTCCGCGTCTGTCCGGGCAAGGACAAGAAAGATCCCCAACGCCTGTCGCTGGAGATGCAAGCACAGCCGCCGTTGCGCGACCGCGAGCGGGAAAAGTGGGACTTCTTCCTGGAACTGCCGGAAGTCGACCGCGCCAAGCTCGGGCCGACTCTCAAGATGACGCAGTTCGTTGACCCCTTGATAGAGTTCTCGGGCGCCTGTTTGGGATGCGGCGAGACCCCGTATATCAAGCTGGTCACTCAGCTTTTCGGCGACCGCACGGTGATCGCCAACGCCACCGGTTGCTCGTCCATCTACGGCGGCAACCTGCCGACCACGCCTTACACGACCAACAGCGAGGGCCGCGGCCCGGCTTGGTCCAATTCCTTGTTCGAGGATAACGCCGAGTTCGGCTTCGGCTTCCGCCTGGCCATCGACCGCCATTTCGAACATGCCAAGGAACTGCTGCGCCGGTTGGCGCCGGATCTGGACGCCGCCCTGGTCGACGGGATCGTCACCGCCGAGCAGTCCGACGAAACGGCAATCATCGCCCAGCGCCGGCGCGTCGAGACGTTGCGTGGCGAGCTCGCCGGCATCGACAGCGCCGAAGCGCGGCGGCTTGACCAGATCGCCGATTATCTGGTCAGGAAGAACGTCTGGGTTATCGGAGGCGATGGCTGGGCCTATGACATCGGTTATGGCGGACTCGACCACATCCTCGCCTCCGGCCGCGACATCAACATCCTGGTGTTGGATACCGAGGTCTATTCAAACACCGGCGGCCAGCAGTCGAAGGCGACGGCTCTCGGGGCGGTGGCCAAGTTCGCCACCGCCGGCAAGGTCTCGCCGAAAAAGGACTTAGGGTTAATGGCGATGGCCTATGGACACGCCTATGTGGCTTCCATCGCTTTCGGCGCCAGCGACGGACAGACCGTGAAAGCTTTGCAGGAGGCCGAATCCTACGACGGCCCGTCGTTGGTCATCGCCTATTCGCCATGCATCGAGCACGGCTACGATTTGGCCGACGAGCTGGACCATATGAAACTGGCGGTGGAAACGGGCTATTGGATGCTTTACCGCTATGATCCCAGGCGCCTGAACGCCGGCGGCAAGCCGTTGAAACTGGACGGCAAGCCGCCTTCGCGGCCGCTCGGCGACTACCTCTCTTTCGAGAACCGTTTCAGCATCGTCAAACGGCGCGATCCCGACCTCTATCGGAAACTCCTGAAGGCGGCTGAAAGCAACCTCAGGCACCGCCGCGCCGTCTATGAAAAACTGGCCGAAGTAGCGATGCCCGCCGAGGAAATCGAGGCTGCCGCCGAGGGCGGCGCCAGGAAAGCCGCCGAGTAAGCCGCTCGGCGGCGTTTTGGCGGTCAGTTGATGACCTCCAGTGGGCTGAACCTCACCGGAATGATCTCCTTTGTTGACAGTTTGCCGGTGTCGCTTTTTTCCACCAACATCAGTTGCTGGGCATCGACAATTCCCGCCGGGACGACCATTTTACCTCCGGGTTTGAGCTGATTGATGAGCGATGGGGGAATAATCTCGGGGGCCGCCGCGACCAGGATGTTGTCGAAAGGAGCATGTTCGGGCCAACCCGTAGAGCCGTTGCCCACCTTCATTTCGATGTTGTCGTATCCAAGCCGGCGCAAGTTCTTTTTAGCCTGTACGGCCAATTCCTCGACGATCTCGACGGTGAAGACTTTCCTCGCCAGCCCAGCCAAAATCGCCGCATGGTAACCGAGACCGGTGCCGACCTCGAGGACGGTGTTTCCCTCATCGACTTCAAGGAGATCTGTCATCAACGCGACCATGAAAGGCTGCGAGATCGTTTTCTCGTAGCCGATGGGCAGCGGCCCATCGAAATAGGCATAAGACCGCATTTCGCACGGCACGAATTCATGCCGGGGAACGTTGCCGCTGACTTCCTTGACGCGAGAATCCAATCGCTCTTTGCCGATCTCGTTGCTGGCGTGCTCTACGTAGATCGATATCACCTGCATCATCTGCTGACGCAAGGATTGATGTTGCTCTTCGTTCATAGCGTAGCCCATCAATGCGACTGCAAAATTCCCTCGCCCCATAGATTAACATTTGTTCGAGGCGTTCAACACAGTTGTCTGCCGCGGGAGCGCTTTTTCACCGATCCAACAGTTATTCGGATAGCCTCTTTAAGCAGGGTTACGGAGAACAGATGGAAAAAAATTCCCATCCAAGCGTTGACCGCCGGCAACGACTCGAAAAGATCGGCGTCATCCGATTCGATGCGCGGGGAAT
>JAUXMA010000312.1 GCA_030623425.1 Rhodospirillaceae bacterium | reverse complement strand
AGCATCGCGGCACGCCGCCTTCCTAGCCCAAGACCTTGTAAACGCGGCGCAACCCGTGATGAACTTCCCAAACAGGCTCTGAGTCACGCCGGTCCATGATACGCCCCTTTGACGCGCAACTGGATGATGGCGACACCGAAGATGGTGACCACCCCGCCAATGGCCATTTCCCAGGTCAGTGTCTCGCCCAGCAACAAGACGCCCGCCAAAACCCCGACGACCGGCGCCAGCAAAGTAAACGGCACGATTTTGCTGACCTCGTATTTTTCGACCAAATAGTACCATAACCCGTAAGCCGTGATCGAAGCCGCGAAAACCGTATAGAGAACCGCCCCCCACCCGAGCCAGCCGGCGGCCAGCGCCGCTTCGACCTGGCCTTCTTCGAGAAACGCCGAGGCCAGCATCAGTTGCGGCGCCGTGAACAGCGCCATCCAGGCGTTCAAGGTAAAGACGTTGATGCGGCCAATTTTCTTGACCTGGACATTGCCGAACCCCCATGCAAATGCGGCAAGGAGGATCAACGCCAAATATCCCAGGCCCGATGCGGTCCGCGGTTCGCCCGCCAGAACGACGACTCCTGAAAAGGCGATGGCCATGCCGACGGCGCGGCGCCAGCCGAATTGGTCGCCCAAGAGGAGCCGGGCCAGCAGCAGACTGAAAGGCACGCCCAGCTGCATGACGATCGCCGACACCGCCGCGTCGGCGCCGACCAGGCCGGAAAACATGGCGCCAAAGTGAAGGCCGCCAAAAGTTACCGACAGGACAGCGATCCTCGCCATCCGGCCAACCGGCGGCCGGCCGAACCAGATGAGGATTCCGGCCACCAGGGTGAACCGCAAGGCGGTCATGAAAAGCGGCGGGATCAGACCCACCCCGACCTTGACGACGACAAAGTTGATGCCCCAAATGACAACGACGGCAAGGGCGGCGAGGACGTCGGCGAACTTCATTGGCGCTGGGCCGGCGGATTTACCGCAACCCGCGCTCTTTTTCGATGCGGTCGTAGGCGGCGTTGATGACCGCCATTTTTTCGTTGGCGAGATCGATGAATTCCTGCGGCACGCCCTGGGCGATCAGTTTGTCGGGATGGTTTTCCCGGGTCAACTTGCGGTAGGTCCTCTTGATTTCGTCGTTGGAGGCTTTGCGGGTGAGGCCCAGGACTTCGAAGGGATCGGCCTTTTCGGGGCCCATGTGGCTAACCCGGATGCGCTCGAATCTTTGCCTGCTAAAACCGAAAATGATGGCGACGTTCTTGAGGAAGTCCAGTTCCGCCGGATGAACGACGCCATCGGCCTTGGCGATGTGGAAAAGCCCGCCCAAAAGCTCTTCCAGCACCGCCGGTTCATGGGCGAACATGCCGGCGACCTGCTCGGCGTATACCTCGAAGCCTTTCGCATCCTGGCGGGCGTCGTCGAAAATTTGGCCGACGTTTTTCATCTCATCCGGCGGAATGTGAAAAATCCGTTTGAAGGCGTCGACTTCGTCGCGGCTGACATGGCCGTCGGCTTTCGCCATTTTGGCGCTCAACACAATGACGGCGATGGTGAACGCGACCTGCTTGTCGACCGTCTCTTCGGTTCGTCCGCGGCCGTCCCTGGCCTTGTCGAAAGCGTGACCGGCATAAGCGCCCAGAAGCGCACCCAGCGGCCCGCCAAAAGCGAAACCGGCGAAGCCGCCGATGATCTTTCCCCAGATACTCATAGTGAAGATTGTTGAGGCTCTTAAATTATGTCTCTTAATTTTGTCTTGTGAATTTAGATGTCCGATGGAGAAAAGCAAATTTCCGACCGGCAAATTCGAATCCCTTCTTCAATGAGCACCAATAAGTTTTTCCAGTTCGACGAAAAACCTACCGAAAATTTTCTTGGGTGTCTCCCCGAACCTTTCCTCGAAATTGGCTTTCCTCGCCTCGTCTAAATTGCGAAGGCGGACGGAGTCGAAAAGGGCCGTGAAAAGCAGATAAAAATTGCGGTTGGTAAAGGCCTTCCCGGCTGTCGGGTTTTTTTCTTTGGGGATGAAAACGTTGCCTGCCAGGGAAATGTTTTCCTGGTCCGTGTTTATGATCGTGAGGAACCAGTCTTTGCGGATTTCGAAGCGCTTGAAGCGGCGGGCAATGGTCACCAAAGTCCGATCGAGAACGGCTTTGCAGCGCCGGTCGGCGAAATAGGCTTGCCAAATCGGAGTGTCTCCCAGTTCCGCCCTTTTCTCGTTGGCGACGACCATGCAGATTTCCCGGCATTCAGCCAAATCCTGATCGCCGAGAAGCATATAAAGGGCGGTGAAGAAGCGGGGCAACAATTCGCGGGTTATTTCCGATTTCGGGTCGTCGAACAGATGCGCAAAGGTTTCCACGACAAGGCGTCCGAAGACGTTGATGCGTTGGCCCTGGATTTTCGTTTCCTCATAAGCGGCGGTCCATTCGGCGAAGGTTTGCCGGTAAAAAGTCTCCAGCGGACCCTTGGCATCCATGACGGTTCGAGCGACGCGTTCGGCGTCTTCCATTTTCACCACGCCGTCGCTGGCGGCTTCCCGCATGAGTTCCAGGAAAACGCCAATGGCGAAATTGCCGGCGACACGGCAACTGTTGGAGACCATGGCGGCCTGGCCTTCCCCCCTTTTCGGGGACGGCCCTGGTTTCATTTTGGATTCGGTTTTCATGACGGCCGAATGGTTATTATACGATTGCCCCCCCCCGTTTTCACCGACTTCCGAAACAACCGCCCATGGAGTCCGT
>JAUXMA010000365.1 GCA_030623425.1 Rhodospirillaceae bacterium | reverse complement strand
CCGGAAGGTTCTTTTCCCCCATTCAGACAGGATGCCGACAAGGTTGATGACCCAATCCGAACTAACGGCGGCGGCTGCCGAGGAAGTCTTGTCGCAAATGATGGACGCGACGGGGACGATTTGTCCGGCCTCGCCCATGGTTGTGAGGTAGTGGGCGTCCTCGTGAGTGCGCACGGCGACGCGGACCAAGGCGCCGCCAGCGGCCAGGCGCTTGACCAGATGACGGCCGATGAATCCCGAACCGCCGAACACCGTTACCACGCATTGCGACATGGCCTGCTCTCTCTTATCTTTTCTTTTTTTTATATAAGTGTCCCAGCGCCGCGCCGCAATCTTGGCGCCCTCGACGCCACGCTTACAATGGCGCCTGGAACCCCGTCAACCTAATCGGGGCTGGCGAGCCCCTTAAAGAGAAATGTGAAAGGCCGCGGCCCCTTGATATAGCCGGTCTCGATGCGGTCGATGCTAAAGCCCGCTTGCTTGATCATGGCATCGATCGGGCGGTTGAGATGGCAGCCGCCGCCAATCCGTTTCCACATCGGGGTCAAACGGTTCTGCCAGGCGAGGACACCGGCATCCGGTGAACGGCCGTGTTCGACAAAGACGAGCTTGCCACCGGGCTTGAGCACCCGGCGCGTCTCCTTGAGCGCCCGCCCCGCGTCCTCGATGCCGCACAGGGTCCAGGTGGTCAGCACCGTGTCGACGGCGCCGCCGTCGAGTGGAATGTTTTCCGCCGACAAGCCGATGAATTCCACCGCAAAGGGGGCGCCGACGGCGCGCCGCGCCGCCATCCCGCGCAGTCGCTCCGAAGGGTCCAGTGCGTAAAGCTTTTTGACGCCGCGGGAATAAAAGGGGATGTTGAGGCCCGAGCCGATGCCGATCTCAAGCACCGTGCCCGTGGCCAGGGGCACGAACTTCGCCCGCTCGGCGGTGAGGGATGGGTTGCGCATGGCGAGGTTGATGCCCCATGGCAGAACGTGTTTTTCGTAAATTCCCATCTTTCCCGTAAATTCCCATCATCCGCCGATGAACAACGGAAACCACCGCCATGGCGCCGCCAGCCCACGGACCGCCAAAAAGGTATCGCCCAGCGGCCGCCACCGTCGGCGGAACCGCCAACCCAAGAGCTTGTTGACATCCAAGGCGGCGGAGAGTAACGACTGTTTCCGGGCCGTCAAACGGCGGATTTTGTTTTCCCGGCGCCCAGGTGGCGGAACTGGTAGACGCGCAGGTTTCAGGTACCTGTGGCCGCAAGGCCGTGGAAGTTCGAGTCTTCTCCTGGGCACCAAGATTGTCCTGGGCAGTGACTTTGCAGTCTCTTTCCTAAGACGGGCTCCCTGGTGGTGAAAGTCAAACCCAAATCCGTTGAACTATACCAGGGCGACCTTCCGGACGGTCTCGAATTCGGCGACAGCGTCGCCGTCGACACCGAAACCATGGGTCTCAATCCCTGGCGCGACCGCTTGTGTCTGGTGCAGCTGTCAAAGGGCGACGGCGACTGTCATCTGGTCCAGTTCCTTAGCGGCGAATACGACGCCCCCAACCTGACGGCGCTGCTGACCGACGCGAAGGTCACCAAATTATTTCATTACGCCCGTTTCGACCTGAAGGTTCTGCGCCGTTTCCTGGGTGTGTTCTGCCAGCCCCTCTATTGCACCAAGATCGTTTCGAAACTGGTCCGCACTTATACCTCCTCTCACGGTCTGAAGGAACTCTGCCATGATCTGCTGGGTGTGGAGCTGTCCAAGGTTCAGCAGTCGTCGGACTGGGGCGCGGAAGTGCTGTCTCCCGAACAGATCGCTTACGCCGCTTCCGATGTTCTTCATCTGCACGATTTGCGCCGGAAACTTGACGTTATGCTGGCCCGCGAGGGGCGGACCGAATTGGCCCGGGCTTGTTTCGAGTTTCTCAATCACCGCGTCGAACTCGACTTGGCTGGCTGGGATGATGAAGATATTTTCGCCCATTGATGCATCGATCCCGGCAAAGCCCGTCAAACCGTTTGATTCTGTTGACGAATCAATGTCTCAAGCGCATACTATCGGCGAAGCCGGAGGCACGAT
>JAUXMA010000220.1 GCA_030623425.1 Rhodospirillaceae bacterium | reverse complement strand
TACCTGCACCAGATCATCGTGTCGCTGGACAAGGCCGATGGTGACGGGTTCCGGCGCGCCAAGGATTTCTTCGGCGCCCTCCCTCAGGACGTCAAGATCATCTGGCACGAGGGCGACCGGCTGCAAAGGCATTACGACCTGCTTAATCCGTGTGGGCTGAAGATCGGATCCGGCGGCAAGGGCCGCGGTGTTTGGGTTTCTCTGGGATACACACTTGCCGAAGGGCGCAGCCACATGGTCGCCCTTCACGACTGCGATATCATCAACTACGAACGCGGATTGTTGGCGCGGCTTTGCTATCCCATTGTCAATCCGAGCCTCAACTACGAGTTCTGCAAAGGCTATTACCCCCGGGTCAACGATCATATCTTCGGGCGCGTCACCCGGCTGTTCGTCATGCCCCTGATCAGGGCCATGCAGAAGGTCTTTGGTTACACGCCCTTGCTGGTCTATCTGGACAGTTTCCGTTACCCGCTGGCCGGAGAGTTCGCGATGACGGCCGATCTGGCCCGGGTCAACAGATTGCTGGGGGATTGGGGACTGGACTTCGGCCTTCTGGCCGAGGTCTTCCGAAACAGCTCTACCCAACGCATCTGCCAGGTCGATCTGATCGATACCTACGAGCACAAGCACCAGCCTATTTCCGAGACTGACCCCGAAACGGGCTTGTTCAAGATGTCCATCGACATCGCCAGGGCGTTCTGCCGCACCATGGTTTCGGAGGGCGAGGTGTTCTCGGACGACGCCATTGAGACACTTCGGCTGGCCTACGTTTCGACCGCCCGGGACATGATCCGGAAGTACCACGACACCGCCATGATCAACAATCTTTCGTTCGATCGAGACCGGGAGGATCTTGCCGTCAAGACCTTCGCCGAGGGGCTGCGATTGGGCGCCGGCTCTTTCCGGGACGCCCCCATGGAGAGCCCCGAAATGCCCAACTGGAACCAAGTCGCCTCGGCCCTTCCCCAGTTTCCGGCGATGCTGAAGGAAGCCGTCGAAAGCGACAACAAGCGCGGCAAGACCCATGAATATCGAGCCGCCTGACGGGCGCCGGTCCCGCCTCATCGTTTTTTCCGATCTCGACCAGAGCCTGCTCGATGGCCGGGATTACTCTCACGCCGAGGCCGTGCCGGGGCTGGCAAAGCTCGAACAGCAAGATATCCCGCTGGTGTTGTGCACCTCCAAGACCCGGCCCGAGGTGGAGTTCCACCGAAGCCGCCTCGACAACCGTCACCCCTTCGTGGTCGAGAACGGCGGCGCCGTCCATATTCCAACCGGCTATTTCGAGTTCGACTTCGATCACCATCGCCGGACCGCCGACTGCTTCGTTGTTGAACTGGGAATCCCCTACCGGGTGCTGGTCGGGGCGCTCGCCGAACTCAAGAGGAAAACCGGACTCCCGTTGCGCGGGTTCTCCGACATGACGATCCAGGAGGTCGCGTCCCGGTGCCGCCTTTCCCTTCTTCAGGCGGCTTGGGCGAAACGGCGGGAGTATGACGAACCGTTCCTGATCCCGGCGCCGGAAGCGGCCGCCGCCGTCATCGACGCCGCCGACATTCCCATCACCCAAGGCGGCCGTTTCTTTCACCTCGCGGCCAGCGACAAGGGCCGGGCCGTCTCGATGCTGATGGCGCTTTTCAAGCGCTCCCACCCCGGTGCCGTCAGCGTCGGCATCGGCGATGCGTTCAACGACCTGCCGCTGCTCGAGGCCGTCGACATCCCGGTCCTGGTTCAGGACACCGACGGCGGCTATGATCCGAGGATCGCCTTTCCCGGGCTTCGATACGCCGACGGCATCGGGCCCGCCGGCTGGAACGCCGCGATTGCGAGCCTCGTCGATGGCGCGTCCACCGGCTTGACCCGGTAAAGAGGGGGATCGATGGACGATCTGGAGAAACTCAAGGCCGCGGTGCGGGGCAAGAGGATCCACCTGTTCGGCCCCCCGGGTTGTGGAAAGGGCAACCGCTCGAAGGACCTGCAGGCGCTGGGGCTGATCCACGTCGCTTCCGGAATCGCCTTGCGCGCCAAGGTCCGCGACGACCCGGACTCGGAATTATCGAAGACGGCGCGGGACGTCATGGAGAGAGGCGGACTGGTTCCCGACGCGATCGTGGTTCCCGTCGTCATGGCGCATCTGGAGCGGCCGGAGTGCCGCGAACGGGGCTTCGTCCTCGATGGATTTCCACGTACCAAGGCGCAGGCCGATCTACTGTTTTCCAAAGCCGATCTCGATCTCGTTCTCCATCTCGAGGTGCCCAGGAAGTTCCTCGTCTACGGCGTCGTCGAAGGCGCCCGGCGAGCCTGTGCCGCCTGCGCGGCCGGCTACAGCGATTTCGATCCGCCGCGGGTCGAAGGCCTGTGCGACCGCTGCGGCGGCGAGATCGTCTCACGCGCCGACGACAACGCCGAGACGATCGACAGACGCCTCGACGGCTACGACGCCGAAACCAAGGCTTTCCTGCCCGACCTGGAAGCCAGGGGCATCGTCGAGGTGCTTCCGATCACCGTCGGCGACGACGAGGAAATCGACGAGGGGTATCTCAAGAAACTCCGGGGCGAGGTCTACTGGGTCGAAACCGACGATGGAACCAAGGCGAGGATGCTGAACCTCGACGGCATGAGGGAAAGGCTCTACCGGTTCCTGGCCGAGAAGTTCGCCTAAAGGATCGTCGCCATGTCCGCAAAGCCGCTCAACATCCTCATCGAGAAGCTCGGGATCGGCTACTCCTTCCGCCGCCTGCACGGGGCTTATTGCAACATGCGGCATCCGGAATACGACCTCTTCAAGGCGCTCGCGCTCAAGAGCGGGCTGCCGGGCAGCGAGGTCTTCAAGTTCACCACCGACGGCAAGGAAGTGACGCTGTTCCCCATGGGTCAGCACCTCGATCAGCACGGGACCGACGAAATCGCCGACCTGCACTCGCTCAAGTCGGACTTCGAGAAACCGGACGGGAAGATCCCCTGGATCACCAAGTTTCGCCTCTACGAGGGGAAGTATCTCTCGGAGTTCGTGGTCGAAGGCCCGATCAGGATGCACTACCTGCCGGCGGCCAAACGCCTCGCCGTCGGCGGCGGGCGGAACAGGATGCTGGCCCTGATGCGGCTGGGATACAGAAACGCGGCCCAGTTGAAAGAGGCCGAGTGGGACGAGGAAAACCAGAAATACGTCACCGGCGACATCGCCCTCAACACGCCCGGCAGGCCGGTTTGGGACGATATCCCGCCGGATACCTCGCGGCAGGGCTGGGTGGACAAGACCAAACGCTGGGAGGACGCCTGGCGGCAGGGACTGAAGCTTACCCTCGGCGAGGTGTACGCGGCGGTTTTCGAGTGACGGCTCCGGCGGGCGACCGGCAGGCCGGGCTATCATCCTTGCGTGTTGCTGAAGCTCTACATCTACCGGATTCCTTCGCCGCAGGGTTCAGTGGGGCCTATGATGGTGCATGACAGTCGTCGAGACTTATGAGCCAACCGGCACCCTGAAACCCGTAACGGACGGCGTGTGGATCGTCGATGGGCCGGTGATCGGGTTCGGCTACCTGGGTCTGAAGTTCCCGTTCCCCACCCGCATGACCATCGTGCAACTGGCGGATGGTGGGCTTTGGGTGCATTCTCCAACCGAATTGCCGCCGTCACTCAAGAGCGAAATGGACGCCCTTGGCCGGGTCCGCCATCTGATCGCCCCCAACCGCGTTCATTACTGGTGGCTGGAGGAATGGGTCGCCGCCTATCCCGGCGCCACGACCTATGCCGCCCCCGGGGTGCGGGAGCAGGCGCGCAACAACGGCCGCTTCGCCGACTACGATGCCGACCT
>JAUXMA010000379.1 GCA_030623425.1 Rhodospirillaceae bacterium | reverse complement strand
TCGTCACCGAATTTCCTATCGCGGTTCGAACGGGCAGACCATGGCCAGCGATGCGACCAGGGATTCGTCGTCGGCCTCCTCGATGGCCGCCCAGTCGGCATCGATCTCCTTGAGATCGAAAAAATTTCGCACGGCGGCAAGAAGCCGGGCGCGGCCGGCGGCGGCGCGGCAACAAAAGCACGCCGGTCAAGGGAAAGATGGGAAGCGTCGCCGGCAAGGTCTCGGAGACAACGATTGGCGTCTCGCCGCTCATCGCGTTCATGAAAAGAGCACCGTGGATAACCGTTTCCGCGCCGCGACGGTCAATGGGTGCTGGTGACCCAGGGCATCGAAAATCTTCACCAACTGTTTACGAGCCGCCTCGTCATCCCATTGGCGGTTGCGGCGGACCAGTTCGATCAGTTCGTCGATGGCTTCTTCGGGACGACCGTTGCCGTAAAGGGCCAGGCTCAGGTCGTACCTGGCCTGTAGGTCATTTTCGTCGTTCGCCACTTTTTCTCTCAAGGCGGCGACGTCGCCGCAACCGTCGCCGAGTTCGGCAAGCTCCGCCGCCGATAGGGCGGCGGCCACCGGCGTCTCGGCGGCCAATTCCTTTGGCAAGCCCTCGATGATCCGTTGGGCGGCGGCGGCATCGCCGGCGGCAAGCGCGCAACGGATCAATCCGGCCGTCGCCGCCGGATCGGCCGGTTGGCGTTCGAGAATTTGCCCGAACATGGCGCTGGCGGCCGTCGCGTCGCCGCCGTCCAGAGTCGCGGCCGCCAGTTCAAGCGCCGCCTCTTGCGGGGTCTTGGCGTCCCCGCACAAGCGTTTCATGAAGGCGCGGACCTGACTTTCCGGCTGGGCGCCGGCGAAAGCATCAATCGACCGCCCGTCCTTGAAGGCGAAGACGGCGGGGATCGACTGGATCTGCAATTGGGTGGCCAGTTCCTGGTTATTGTCGATATTGACCTTGACGAGGCGGACCAGACCACCGGCTTCGCCGACCAGCTTTTCGAGCAACGGCCCCAACTGCTTGCACGGACCGCACCAGGGCGCCCAGAAATCGACGATCACCGGAACTGTCTTGGACAGCTCGATGACGTCGGCGACGAAATGGGCGGTATCGCTGTCCTTGATCATCTCGCCGCCGCCGACGGCGGCCTGGTCCTTACCATCGGGTGGTGAAAATCGGTTGGAGTCGGAGATCCGCGCCATGATCCTGTCAGCCAGCTGTTTGAGGGGTTTTTTCACCATAAATGACCGTTTTCTATTTTCTCCGCAAGGGCTTGGCCGATTACAGTTCGATGATCCGGGGTTGGTGTCCGCACGAACCGATGAACCTCAGCAGGCCTTGCGGGTCGATCCGCGTCGTCGCCCCGTTGTCCAAGGGATGATAGTTCAAAACTTTGCCGTCCATCATTCGCCGGTCCAGAACCACCCGTACCCGCCGGTCGGTATCGTTGATGAGGGCGAAAGGGCTGACCGCGCCGGGCTCGACGCCGAGGACCCGCGCCAGCAGGTCAGCCTTGCCGAAGGACAGGTGGGCGGCGCCGATGCGTCTCCGCAAATCCTTCATGTCGATCGGCTTGTCTTCCAGCGTCACCACCAGCCACAACGCTCCCTTTTTGTCCTTGAGGAACAGGTTCTTGCAATGCCCGCCGCCAAGATCCCCACGCAACGCCTTGTTTTCCTCGACCGTATGCACCGGCGGATGGCGATGGGTCGTGGTTTCCACGCCGAGTTCCCGCAAGCGGGCGAAGACATCATCGGGCGTCGCTGGCATCGATAAGGACACTTTAGTGTACTAGCAGACCTTCGGGCCCCATCCAACCGCCGCCGCCGGGTCAATAATGAGTTTTGCAAACCGGCCGCCATCGCTTATGCTTGGCG
>JAUXMA010000129.1 GCA_030623425.1 Rhodospirillaceae bacterium | reverse complement strand
CAACGGACAGGCTTGGGGATTGCCCAATCCCCGGTAATGGACAAAAGTATGCTGTCACCGAATTTCCTGCTCGGCTTTTGCTGTTTGCCGCCGCCGGGCTGCTTTTTCTTGGGCCGCCGGTTCTAGCCGGGGAATGGGACCAGCCACCGGTCGGCGTCGACGAGGTGCGCCGGGCGCCGGTCAAGCAGACAATACCGGTGATCGGGCGGCTGATCGCCCCCCGGACCAGCGTCGTCGCCGCGCGTATCGGCGGGCCGATGGCGGAAATGCTGATGAAAGTAGGCGAGCGGGTCGAAAAAGGACAGGTCATCGCCGTCCTGGTTCTGGACAGCCTGCATTGGAAACGGCAATTGCAAAAGGCCGACACGGCGGAAAAGGAAGCCGCCATGAAGACCGCCAAGGCCAAACTTGCCCTTAAAAAACAGGAACTCAAGCGCTTGGCGAGGTTGCGCAAATCCGCCGCCTTCAGCGAAGCCCGCCATGACGACAAACGCATCGAAGTGACCATGGCCGAAAGCACCGTCGCCGAGGCCCGGTCCGCCCTGCAAAGCGCCCGGGCCAATCTGAAACTGGCGGAGATCAACCTTTACAACGCCCAAATCCGCGCCCCATATGGCGGCGTCGTGTCCAAACGCCACACCGAGGCGGGGGCCTATGTCAGGGTCGGCGAGGCCGTGGTCACGTTGATCGATGATAAAAACCTGGAAATCGAGGCCAATGTTCCGACCGAACGCCTTGCCGCCCTTGAGCCCGGAATATCCGTCACTTTCGAGCTGGCCGGCAAGGCGCCGCTGTCGGCGACGGTGCGCGCCATGGTGCCCGAGGAAAACCCGCTGACCCGCACCCGAACGGTGCGCTTCACACCCCGGTTCGACGGCGTGAGCGACAACCTCGCCGCCAACCAAAGCGTCACCCTGCGCCTGCCTTTGGGGCAAGCCCGCGATGCCGTCACGGTGCACAAGGACGCCGTTCTCAACCGCATGGGCCGAACCATTGTCTTCGTCGTCAACGGCAACGCCGCCGAGATTCGCCCGGTCAAGCTGGGCGAGGCCGTGGGCGGACGCTTCGAGGTGCTCGACGGCCTGAAACCCGGCGATTTAGTGGTGGTGCGCGGCAACGAGCGTCTGCTCTCCGGCCAAAAGGTCACGATCAAGGGAGCCTCCTGAATGAATCTGATTAAAATCTCCATCGAACGGCCGGTGGCTGTCATGGCCGCCGTTCTGATGGTGATCATGTTCGGGGTCGCGGCGCTCTTTACGATCCCTATTCAACTGACCCCGGACGTGCGCAAACCGATCATCAGCATCCAGACCCGGTGGCCGGGAGCGGCGCCGGCCGAGGTCGAGCGCGAGATCGTCAATCCGCAGGAGAAGGAATTGCGCGGCCTGGAGGGGCTGGAAACCATCACCAGCCAGGCCCAGAACGGCCGCGCCCTGGTCGTACTGGAATTCGACGTCAATCAGGACATGAACAAGGCGCTGCTCCTGGTCGCCAATCGGCTCGACCGGGTCGGCGACTATCCCGACGAAGCCAACGAGCCGACGCTGAAGACCTCCAGCACCGAGGACAATCCCATCGCCTGGATCTTGATAGGGCGCCAACCCGGCAACGACAGGGGCCTGGACACATACGGCGACTTCGTCGAAGACATCATTAAGGACCGCCTGGAACGGGTGCCCGGGGTGTCGCTGGTCAATGTCTACGGCGGCAGCGAGCGGCAGATGCAGGTGATTGTCGATCCCGCCCGCATGGCCCGCTACGGCCTGACCGTAAGCCATGTCCTGGGCAAGCTCCGCGCCGCCAACGCTTCCATCTCGGCCGGCGACGTGGACGAGGGCAAACGCCGTTACGTGGTGCGTAGCGAAGGCGAGCTTTCAACCATCGGCAGCGTACGCAATGTGGCTTTGCGCACCGATCACGACCCCGAAACCGGCCGGGTGGCGCGAGTCACCGTCGGCGACATCGCCGATGTCAGGATTGCCTACGCGGAGGCGACGAGTTTCATCCGTTACCTTGGCAATGAAGCCATCGCCATCAACGCCGTCCGCGAGACCGGCGCCAATGTCATCGAAACCATGAAGGGGATCCGCCAGGCGATCGCCGAACTCAACCAAGCGGCGCTTCCGGAGGCGGGCCTTCATCTCACCCAGGTTTACGACGAGACCGTCTACATCGATTCGGCCATCGATCTGGTGCAGCAGAACATCATCGTCGGCGGCACGCTGGCGGCCTTGATCCTGCTGCTTTTTTTGCGCTCCATGCGCGCCACCTTGGTGGTTACCATGGCCATCCCGATCTCGGTCGTCGGCGCCTTCGTGGCCATGGCCTTGCTCGGGCGTTCGCTCAACGTGATTTCCCTGGCCGGTCTCGCCTTCGCCATCGGCATGGTCGTCGATGCCGCCATCGTCGTCATCGAAAACATCTACCGCCTGCGCGAAGAAGGCCTTTCGCGCATCCAGGCGGCTTTCCAGGGCGCCTCGCAGGTATGGGGCGCGGTCCTGGTCTCGGCGCTGACAACGGTGGTGGTGTTCATTCCCATCCTGGTGATGAAACTGGAAGTGGGCCAGCTTTTCCGCGACATTGCGGTCGCCCTCTCGGCCTCCGTTCTGCTCTCTCTCATCGTCTCGATCACCGTCATTCCGGCGCTATCGAAAAAACTCCTCGGCGATCCCAGGGCGGAAAGCAAGGCGCGGTCGAGGTTGCCCGCCGTCGACCGCTTCGCCGGCTTTTTCGTCAATGCGGTGCTGGCCTTTACCCGCGGCGTGGCGCGCAGCCGCATCCTCGCCGTTAGCGTCGTCGCCATGATCTGCGGCGCCGGCGTGTTGACGACGTATTTTTTCCTGCCCAAGCTCGATTATCTGCCCAACGGCAACCGCAACCTTCTGTCCGGCGTGATCGTGCCGCCGCCGGGCTATAATTTGAAGACCATGGCGGAGATCGCCATTGGAATCGAATCCGAAATCCGCCATCTCTGGTCGAGCGAAACCGGGCCGCGCTCGGAGCCCGGCCAGCCGCCGAAAATTCAGCGGTTCTTTTTCGTCGCCCACAGCGGCTCCACCTATCTCGGCGCCGCCAGCGAAGAGCCGGGCCGGGTCAAGGAGCTGCTGCCCGTCCTCCAAAAGGCGTCCTTCCGCGAACCCGGGACCTTTGGCTTCATCTCTCAGCGTTCGCTGTTCGGCCGCGGCATCAGCGGCTCGCGCCGAATCGATCTCAACATCTCCGGCCCCGAACTGGAAGTGATTTTGGACGTGGCGCGGCAAGCGGTGATTCTCATCGACGCCGCCATGCCTAGAGCCAAGGGCACCCAGATCAGGCCGCAGCCGGGATTGGAACTGGGCGCGCCGGAAGTGCGCATCATCCCCAACCGGACGAAACTCGCCGACAACGGGGTGACGGTCCGCGAACTGGGAGAAACCCTCGATGCCTTCAACGACGGCATGCGCGTCGCCGAAATCACCGCCGATGGCAAACGCATCGACCTCGTGCTCAAGGGCCCCCTGAACAGGATCACGGAAACCCAGGGCATCAACAATCTACCGGTGGTCACCCAATCGGGAACGATCCTGCCGGCAAGCTCGCTCGCCGATATCGTGGTGACGACGGGGCCGACGGAAATCCGCCATATCGAACGGGCGCGCACGGTGACCCTGCAGATCCGTCCGCTCGCCAAAATTCCCCTCGAGGTGGCGTTGGACACCTTGACGTCGGAGGTCATCGACAAGTTGCGCGCCGGCGGCCTCCCCGACGGCATAATGCTGCGTCTCGCCGGCACCGCCGATCAACTGAGCGCCACATGGGACGCCATGGTCGGACAATTGCTGATGTCGTTGGCCATCGTTTATTTGGTGATGGCGGTGCTGTTCGAGAGTTTCACCTATCCGCTGATCATCATGCTGTCGGTGCCGTTGGCGACGGCCGGCGGCATCGGCGGGTTGGCCTTGCTCAATCTTTTCACCTTTCAGCCGCTGGATATGTTGACCATGTTGGGGTTCATCATCCTCGTCGGCATCGTCGTCAACAACGCCATCCTGCTTGTCCATCAGACCCTTCATCACTTGCACAAGGAGGGCATGAGTTTCGAGGATTCCATCCTCGCCGCCACCCGCAACCGCATCCGTCCCATTTTCATGTCGACCCTGACCAGCGTCTTCGGCATGCTGCCGCTGGTCGTCTTCCCCGGCGCCGGATCGGAGCTCTATCGGGGGCTGGGATCGGTGGTGGTCGGCGGACTTGCCCTGTCGGCGGTGCTGACGCTGGCCATCGTCCCGCCACTGCTGACCCTTGTCGCGAGCTTCGTCGAACCGGGCCGCAAAAAGATGATCGCCGCCGAAGGGGAATAAAAACCCGCCGTATAGCTCACCGTTCTCCAATGCCGGCGCTTTCCCTGATTTCTAGTCGAGCACCAAGGACAGCAGCCCGTCGGCCAGTTTCGGCTCGAACCAGGTCGACTTGGGCGGCATCACCGCGCCGGCATCGGCGACGGCCATCAACTCCCCGATGCTGGTTGGGTGGAGGGCGAAGGCGGCGCTCCAATCGCCGCCGTCGACAAGCCGCTCTAGCTCCCGGAGGCCGCGGCCGCCGCCGATGCACTCGACGCGGGTATCGGTTCGGGGATCGCCGATGCCCAATACCGGATGCAAGAGACGCTCGGCGAGAAGACTGACGTCGAGGCGCGCCGCCGGATCATCGGCTGCCGGCAAATCGCCGGGTAAGGCCAGCCGGTACCAGTGGCCGTCGACATAGAGGCCGAATTCGCCGGCCTTGGCCGGGCGCGCCGGACCCGCGCTGGCCTCGACGGTGAAGGCTTGGGAAACCTTGTCCAGGAAACTTTCCACGCCGATCCCGCCGAGATCGCGGACGACCCGGTTGTAGTCGAGGATCCGCACTTCGTTGTCGGGAAAGCTGACGATGAGGAAGCTATTGTAGGATTCGTCCCCCCGGTGCGCGGGGTTGGCGCTCTGCCTCGCCGCCGCCACCCGTGCCGCCGCCGCCGAGCGGTGATGGCCGTCGGCGATGTAAATGGCGTTCATGGCCTCGAAAGCCCGGCTCAGACGATCGATCTCGGCCTTATCCGCGACCACCCAGAGGGCATGATCGACGCCGTCCCCGGCACTGATGTCGATGGCCGGCGATTGATCGACGGCGCCGGCGACGACCTCCGCCACCTCGCCATCGGCCCGATGGGCGGCGAAAACCGGCCCGGTCTGCGCGCCCAAAGCCTCGATCTGCCTGGCCCGATCATCCTCCTTGTCGGGGTGGGTCAGTTCGTGGCGGCGGATGCGGTTGTTCCGGTATGCGGCGATCGAGCCGGCGGCGGCGATGCCGGTCTGGACGCGGGCGCCCGTTTTCATCCGGTAGACATAGTAGCAAGGGTCGGGGTCGCGTTTCAGCACTCCGCCATCGATCATGCGCGCCAGATGTTCCGCCCCCTTGGCGTAGACTTCCGGCGCTTTCGCATCCGTACCCGGCGGCAGGTTGATTTCGGGCTTGGAAATACGCAGGAAACTCCACGGCTTGCCATGGGCGAGCCGGCGCGCCTCTTCGGAGGAGACAACATCATAAGGCGGGGCGGCGACCTCGGCGGCGCGCCCCGGCGCCGGACGCAAGGCCCTAAACGGGCGAATCAGGGGAACGTCACCCATTTTCCGCCGCTCCTCCTGTCGAGACTCCGACATTTCTTTCCCCGATCCGCCAT
>JAUXMA010000304.1 GCA_030623425.1 Rhodospirillaceae bacterium | reverse complement strand
ACTACGGCTGGCCGGAAGGGGCCCCTTTCGACGCCATCATCGTCACCGCCGCCGCCAGCCAGATCCCGCCGCCTTTGATCCAACAGCTCAAGCCCGGCGGGCGAATGGTCATACCGGTCGGCGAATGGTTTGACGTCCAATATCTGACGCTGATCGAAAAGAAGGCGGACGGAGAAATTATCATCAGCCAGCTGTTGCCCGTGGCGTTCGTGCCCCTGACCGGCGAGCACTGAAGGATAGGCTTTGAACGCGGCGGCCACGAAAACCGGCTTCGGCGACCGGCCGCAAGCCCTGGCCCACGAGCCGCCGCTCGCCGCCATCGCCCTCGTCTCCGCCGCCGCCCTTGGCTACGAGATCCTGCTGTTGCGCCTTTTTTCCATCATCCAGTGGCATCATTTCGCCTACATGATCATCAGCCTGGCGCTGTTGGGATACGGCGTCAGCGGCACCTTCCTGGCCATCGCCGGGCGCTGGCCCAGGAGGTCCTATACGGCTTTGTTCGCCGCCAACGCCGTTTTCTTCGGGTTCTCTTCCGTCGGCTGCTTTCTGTTGGCCCAGCGCGTTCCCTTCAATCCCTTGGAGCTGCTCTGGGAGCCGCGCCAGTTCCTGTATCTGGCGGCGATCTACGTGCTGCTGAGCATCCCCTTTTTTTTCGCCGCCAATTGCATTGGCCTCAGCTTTTACCGTTTTCGCGGCCGGGTGGGGCGGATCTACGGCTCGGACCTCCTCGGCGCCGGCATCGGCGCCGCCGGCGTCATCGTCTTGTTGTTGGCCTTGTCCCCCTCGGAGGCTTTGCGGGCGCTTGGCGCCCTGGGCCCGGTGGCCGCCGCCCTCGCGGTCTTTAGCTCCGGCGTCAACCGGCGCTGGTTGGCGGCGGCGCTGTTGGCGGCAACGGCGGCGTTGCCCTTGTTGCTGCCCGGCCCGTGGACGGACCTGCGAATGTCGCCCTACAAGGGCCTGAGCCAGGCCTTGCGGGTGTCCGGGGCGAAGGTTGTCGAGCAACGCTTCAGCCCCTTCGGACTGCTGAGCGTGGTGGAGAGCCGAAAAATTCCCTTCCGCCACGCTCCCGGCCTGAGCCTTTTGAGTCCCGCCGGCCCTCCCGATCAACTGGCCGTCTTCACCGACGGCGGCGCATTGACGGTCATCAACCGTTATCGGGAAAATGAGGCGCCGCCGGCCTATCTGGACTTTCTTACTTCGGCGCTGCCCTATCACCTGCTTAGGCGTCCGAAGGTCCTGGTGGTGGGCGCCGGCGGCGGAACCGATGTCCTGCAGGCTCTTTATCACCGGGCCGAGAGCATCGACGCCGTCGAACTCAATCCCCGAATGGCCGACTTGATGCGCCGCGATTACGCCGCCTTCGCGGGACGGATTTTCGATCGCCAAAACGTCCGCCTTCACGTCATCGAAGCCCGCGCCTTCGCCGCCGCCGCCGAGGACCGTTTCGATCTGATCCAGATGGCCCTGGTCGACGCCTTCGGCCCGTCCAGCGCCGGGCTCCTCGCCCTCAACGAAAGTTACCTCTATACCGTCGAGGCCCTGGAGCGGTTCCTGGCCCGCCTCGCCCCCGGCGGCCTGCTCGCCATCACCCGTTGGACCAAGCTGCCGCCTCGCGACGGACCCAAGCTGTTGGCCACCGCCATCGCCGCCTTGCGGAAATCGGGCGTGGCGAGGCCGGAACGGCGGCTGGCCCTGATCCGTAGCTGGAAGACGAGCACGCTTTTGGTGAAAAACGGCGAGTTCGGCGGCGACGACGTCGCCGCCATACGCCGTTTCTGCCGGCGGCGCGCTTTCGACATCGCCTATATGCCGGGACTTCTGGCCGAGGAAACCAATCGCCATAACCGTCTCGGGCGGGATTACTTTTTCGAAGCGGCGAGTGCCTTGCTCGGCGCCGGCGGCGAGGACTTCACCGGCCGCTACAAATACGACATCGCTCCGGCCACCGACGACCGTCCCTATTTCTTCAATTTTTTCAAATGGCGGCTCTTGCCAGAGGTCTTCGGCCTGCGGGGAATGGGCGGATTGGGGCTGATGGAATGGGGCTATCCGGTTCTTGCCGCGACCCTCGTCCAGGCCGCCGCGGCGGGCCTGCTGTTGATCCTGTTGCCGTTGTGGATCGGCGGGCGCGGCGGGACGGCGCCAAGCGGCATCCGGCGGCATCGTGTCCTCATCTATTTCCTCGCCCTCGGCCTCGCCTTCCTGTTCGTCGAGATAGCCTTCATCCAGAAATTCATCCTTTTCCTGAGCCATCCGCTTTACGCGGCGGCGGTGGTGCTTTCGTCCTTCCTTGTTTTCGCCGGTTTGGGGAGCCTGTTCTCGACCCGTCTGAGGAAACGGGGCATCGCCGGCACGAGGCCTGGCAATCCCTGTCTGCTCGCCGCCGCCGCCATCGCCGCCATCGCCGCCGGTTTGCTGGCCGTGCTGCCTTCCCTGCTGCCGCTGCTGGCGCCTTTGCCGGAGCCGGTCAAGGCGGCGGTGACGCTTTTATTGATCGCGCCGCTGGCTTTTTTCATGGGCATGCCTTTTCCCTTGGGGCTGGCCCGCCTGGGCGAGCAGGCCGCGGAGTTGATTCCCTGGGCCTGGGCCATCAACGGCTGCGCTTCGGTGCTGGCGGCGGTGCTGGCGACGCTGCTGGCCGTCGAATTCGGTTTCACGGCGGTGGTCGTGCTCGCCGTCGGCTTTTACGGCGCCGCCGCGTGGGCCTATTTCTGAACCGCTATTCCGCCGCTATTCCATTGGTGGAATTTCCGCTGGCGTTTAGGTGTGTACTCATAAACCGAGGGTCTGCTT
>JAUXMA010000227.1 GCA_030623425.1 Rhodospirillaceae bacterium | reverse complement strand
GTTTGCGATGCTCCAGCATCGCGGCACGCCGCCTGACCTCACCCCAAGACCTTGTAAACGCGGCGCAATCCGTGATGAACTTCCCAAACAGGCTCTAACGTTGCCCACCGCCGGCGGCTGGACAAAAAGGGCGGCGTCACCGATAAAGAAACCGGCCCGGGACGGTGGCTCCGCCGCTGAGCCGAGGGCCGTCCAAAACTCGATCCATGCGAGAAGTTCCATGACCCCGGACGACGTCGAAATCATCGAGAAGACCAGGCTCTACCAGGGCTTTTTCCGAGTCGACCACTACCGCCTGAAACACCGCCTGTTCGGAGGCGGTTGGAGCGGCGAGATGTCGCGAGAGGTTTTCGAGCGGCGACATGCCGTCACCGCCGTCCTTTACGACCCCGACCTCGACAAGCTGGTATTGGTCGAACAGTTCCGCCCCGGCGCCTTCGCCGCCTTGTCGTCTCCTTGGTTCGATTCCGACTTCTCTCCCTGGTTGGTGGAATTCATCGCCGGAATCATCGAGGAGGGAGAAACGCCCGAGGACGTGGCCCGGCGCGAGGCGGTCGAGGAAGCCGGCTGCGAAATCCGCGAACTCATCCCCGTCTGCCATTATCTTTCCAGCCCCGGCGCCTCTTCCGAATCCGTTTTCGTGTTCTGCGGGCGGGTCGATGCCTCGAACGCCGGCGGCGTCCATGGCTTGAGCGAGGAACACGAGAACATCCGCGTTCTCTCGGTGCCGGTGGCGGAAGCCTGGCAATGGTTGGAATCGGGAAAATTCCGCAACGCCATGACTCTGATCGGCATGCAATGGTTCAAGATGAACCGCGACAGCCTGCGCGCCCGCTGGCTCCGAGGCTCTAGCTCGGCCCCGCAAAGCCAAGGTTGAACGGGGGGTCATGGACCTTGATCGCCTTTCGCTCCGCCGTTAATCTTCGCCGCTCCGGCTTCTTCAAGAGTATTCCCCCCTCCATGGATGTCCGCGACGGATTTATCGGGATCATCGGCAATACGCCGCTGATTCGCCTTCACCGGGCTTCCGAGGAGACGGGATGCGAAATCCTCGGCAAGGCGGAGTTCCTCAATCCCGGCAGCTCGGTCAAGGACCGGACGGCGCTCTTTATCATCAAGGACGCCGAGGAGCGCGGCGCGCTCGAGCCCGGCGGTCTCATCGTCGAGGGAACGGCCGGCAACACCGGCATCGGGCTGGCGCTCTGCGGCAATGCGCTCGGCTACCGCACCTTGATCGTCATCCCCGAGACCCAGAGCCAGGAAAAAAAGGATATGCTCCGGCTCTGCGGCGCCGAGCTCAAGGAAGTGCCGGCCGTCCCCTACAGGGACCCGAACAACTATGTCCATGTGGCCGAAAGGCTGGCCAAGGAAATGGCGGAAGCGGAGCAAAGTGGGGTGCTCTACGCCAACCAGTGGGACAATACCGCCAACCGCCGCGCCCATTACGAGGGCACCGGGCCGGAGATTTGGCGACAGACCGGCGGCAAGGTCGATGGGTTCATCTGCGCCATCGGCACGGGCGGCACGCTGGCCGGGGTTTCCATGTTCATGAAGGAGAAGAGCCCGGGCATTGTGATCGGTATCGCCGATCCCTTGGGGGCGTCGATGTACAGTTATTACGCCACCGGCGAGCTGAAAGCCGAAGGGTCGTCGATCACCGAAGGAATCGGTCAGGGACGGATTACCAAGAATCTGGAAGGCGCCGTCGTCGACGAGCCCTTCCAGATCACCGACGAGGAAGCGCTTCCCTTTGTCTTCGACTTGTTGAAGCTGGAAGGCCTCTGCTTAGGCGGCTCCAGCGCCATCAACATCGCCGGCGCCGTCAAGCTGGCGAAAAAGATGGGGCCCGGCCACACCATCGTGACCATCCTTGCCGACTACGGCAGCCGTTATCAGAGCAAGCTTTTCAATCCGCGGTTTCTCAAGGAAAAGGGCCTGCCGGTGCCGGACTGGCTGGAATAGCGTCATGGACTATGCGAACCCCCAGGCGCTGGTCGGCGCCGATTGGTTGGCCGATCATCTGCAAGCGCCCGATCTTCGCATCATCGACGCCACTTTCTTTCTGCCCGGCTCGAAACGGAACGCCGGCCGGGAATTCTGGCAGGACCATATCCCCGGCGCCGTGTTTTTCGATATCGAGCGAATTCGCGACGAGACCACGGACCTGCCGCACATGCTTCCCAAGCCGGAGACCTTCTCTCGAAAAGCCGGCGAATTGGGCATCGGCGACGGCGACAGGATCGTCGTTTACGACGCCAACGGCGGTTTCTCCGCCGCCGCCCGGGTATGGTGGATGTTCCGGGTCTTCGGCGGCCAGGAAGTGGCGTTGCTGAACGGCGGCCTGCCGAAGTGGAAGCAAATGGGGCTTCCCCTTGAACAGGGGCCGCCGCGGCCTGGGCCGGGCTCTTTCACCGCCCGCTTCCAGCCAGGGCTGGTCCGCGACTTGCGGCAAATGCTCGCCAATCTGGAAAGCCGGCGGGAACTGGTGATCGACGTCCGCGACGCCGGCCGTTTCGCCGGCATCGACCCGGAGCCGCGTCCGAGCAGGAAACGGGGCCATATTCCCGGCAGCGTCAACCTGCCGGTAAGCCAACTGATGGAGCCGGCGAATCATTTCGTCCTGCGCCAGCCGGATGAGATCGCCGAGGCCTTCGCCGCCGCCGGCGTCGATCCGGAAAAGCCGCTCGTGTGCAGTTGCGGATCGGGGGTGACCGCCGCCTTCGCCGTCTTCGCCCTTTATCTCATGGGCCACGGCGAGGCCGCCGTCTACGACGGCTCGTGGGCCGAATGGGGCAACCGCGACGACACCCCGGTCGAAAGTTGAGCGCGTCCGGGCGCTCGCTTGCCGGCCGGCGTCGCGATCGTGTAGCAATGAATCCCACTGAAAAAAGCCCGTTCACATGGAATATTTCGTCCAGCAGCTGATCAACGGCCTGACCCTTGGCGCCATTTACGGCCTGATCGCCATCGGCTACACGTTGGTCTACGGCATCATTGGCATGATCAATTTCGCCCATGGCGAAATTTTCATGATCGGCGCCTTTATCTCCATCATCACCTTTCTCGTCCTTGGCATAGTCGGCGTGACATGGGTTCCCTTGGCGCTGTTGATCGCGCTGATCGCAACCATGGTGCTGACGCCCGTCTACGGCTGGGCGCTGGAGCGTATCGCCTACCGGCCGTTGCGGGGCACGCCCAGGCTGGCGGCGCTGATCACCGCCATCGGCATGTCCATTTTCCTGCAGAACTACGTGCAACTGCTGCAGGGCGCGCGGAACAAGCCGTTGCAGCCGATGATCTCGGGCGGCTTCGAGATCATGCGCAAGGGCGATTTCACGGTTTTGCTGAGTTATCTGCAGATCCTGATCATCGTGCTGACCGTGGTCCTGATGGCGGCGTTCACCCTTGTCATCAACCGCACCGCCTTGGGCCGCGCCCAGAGGGCCTGCGAGCAGGATCTGGAGATGGCCTCCCTTATCGGCGTCAACGTCGATCGGACCATATCGCTGACCTTCGTGATGGGGGCGGCGCTGGCCTCCGTGGCCGGATTGATTTTCCTCGTCAACGATGGGGTGATCGATTTCTTCATCGGCTTCCTGGCCGGCATCAAGGCGGTCACCGCCGCCGTGCTCGGCGGCATCGGATCGCTGCCGGGCGCCATGCTGGGAGGGATTCTGATCGGCCTCATCGAGGC
>JAUXMA010000388.1 GCA_030623425.1 Rhodospirillaceae bacterium | reverse complement strand
GGCACCACGGCGCGACGCGCTCCTAGCCGGAAGCCTCGCAAGACCGCCCGATGGGGTGCAATTTAGATGATAAAGGCCACTAGATTTGAGGAGCCCGCGATTCCGCCCTTCATCCCGTGACGGTCATTTTGCCCCGATCCCAGGGGAACTCAAGGCCGAAGCCGCGCTTGGCGCGGTGCCGCGAAGCGGCAGCCTTGACTTCCCCTGGAATCGGGGCCACCCCTTCGGCAAGAAATGAATGGCCATCATGGCGGCTGTCCGAAAACCCAACTAGCCACTCATCACCTCCTTGACCGCGCCGGCCAACTCCTTGAGGCTGAAGGGCTTGGGCAGGAAACGGATGGTCGGATCGTTGCCGATGTCCTCGACGAGACTGTTCTCCGCGTAGCCGGACATGAGAATGAGTTTGACCTCGGGCATCTCCTGGCGCACCAGCTGGATCAGGGTGCGGCCGTCCATTCCCGGCATCACCACGTCGCTGATGATCAGATCGATCGTTTCGCCCGTCGAATTGATGACATCGAGCGCCGCTTCGCCGTTGCTGGCTTCCAATACCCGATAGCCTTTGTTGCGCAGCGCCCGGGCGCCGAACATGCGCACCGCGTCCTCGTCCTCGACCAGAAGCACGGTGCCGGCGCCGGTCAGATCCCCCATGTCAACGCCCTCGTCTGGCGGCGACGGAGGCTTGGGCGGACGCACCGCCGTTTCCACCTGGTCTTGCGGGTGAGCGAAATCCTCGCCGGCCTCCTCCTCGTAGCGGGGCAAATAAATAGCGAAGCTCGTGCCCTCGCCCGGGGCGCTGTCAACGAATATGAAGCCGCCGGTCTGGTGGACAATGCCGTAAACCGTGGACAGGCCAAGGCCGGTGCCCGCACCCACATCCTTGGTCGAGAAGAAAGGCTCGAAAATGCGCCCGATGTTCTCCTTGGAGATGCCAACGCCGGTGTCCATGACCTCGATCAGCACGTAGTCACCCCCCGGCATTACCTCGTGGCCGCGTTGCACCGTTTCCTCGACGGCGATGTTCTGGGTGCGAACGGTCAACCTGCCGCCGCCAGGCATGGCGTCGCGGGCGTTGACCGCCAGGTTGATGACGACCTGATCGAACTGACCCCGGTCGACCAGCACGTCCCATAAATCCCGGCCCGGCTCCATTTCCAACTCGATGTTTTCGCCGATCAGCCTGCCCAGGAGGGTGGACAACTCGGACAGCGCTTCGGTGGGATCGAGGATCACCGGTTTCAGGGTCTGCTGGCGGGAAAAGGCAAGGAGCTGACGGACAAGATTGGTCGCCCGGTTGGCGTTTTGCCTGATTTGCATGATGTCGGCGAAGGACGGATCGTCTGGCCCATGGCGGCAAAGCAGCAGATCGGAAAACCCGATCATGGCGGTCAGCAGGTTGTTGAAGTCATGCGCCACGCCGCCGGCAAGCTGGCCCACCGCCTGCATTTTCTGGGACTGGGCGAACTGGACTTCAAGGTTCTTCTGCTCGGTGGTGTCGATGAAGTGCAGCACAAGACCCGAAACCTCGCCCTGATCGTCCTCCATGCGGCTGGCGAAAAGGGAGGCGACAACCTGGCGCTCGCCGGCGGCGGG
>JAUXMA010000219.1 GCA_030623425.1 Rhodospirillaceae bacterium | reverse complement strand
GCGGCAACGAAAAATTCTCCCGGCCGCGCAATCCCGACCACCTGCTGCGTAGCGGCGAGTTGCTGGAAATAACGCGCCGGCGGCTGCAGGTGGTTGCTTATGAACACGGCCTCGTCGATAGAGGCCCCACAACCGGCGTCATGCAACGCATCTGCGCCGTTAACGACCTGCCGGTCGGCGAACGCGAGGACGCCGAACCGGAGCCCCACGGCGTCCGGCCAACGTGACTCTTAAACGAACTTCCGGTGGTGAGAGAGGGCGGGGATTTTGCGGCGCGCCTCGACCACCTTTGACGGGTCGATATCGGCGGTAATAAAGCCGGCCTTTTCGCCGCCGTCGGCCAGCACCTCGCCCCAGGGACCGACAATCAGCGAATGGCCGAAGGTCTGGCGGCCGCCGGCATGATCCCCGCATTGCGCCGGAGCGAAGACGTAGCAACCGTTTTCGATGGCCCGGGCGCGTTGCAACACGTGCCAATGCGCCGCCCCGGTGATGCGGGTGAAGGCCGAGGGGATGGAAAAAAAACTTGCCCCGCCGCGGGCCAGGGATCGGTACAAATGGGGGAAGCGCAGATCATAGCAAATGGTCATGCCCAGCCGGCCCCAAGGCAAGTCGGCGAGGACGGCCTTATCGCCCGGTTCATAGGAAGCGGATTCACGATGCGTTTCGGCGCCGCCGAGATCGACGTCGAACATGTGAATCTTGTCGTATCGGGCGACAACGGCGCCATCGGCGTCGAGCAGGAACGAACGATTGGCCATCTTGTCCCCGGACCGCTTGATCACCAGGGAACCCAACAGCAGCCAGACGCCGATTTGCCGCGCCAGTTCCCGAAACGTCTCGAGGCCGATGTCCTGGTCTTCGGGCCTGACTTTTTCCTTCAGGCGCGCCTTGTCGGATTCCATGACGTTGACGTTCTCGGGCAGGGCGATCAACTCGGCGCCGGCCTTGCCGGCGGCGCGCGCCAGTTCACAGGCGGCCGCCAGATTCGGCTCTATCTCCCGGCCCGAATTGGTTTGCACGCAAGCAACCTTGAAGGTCGCGGTCATCGGTCAAGCAATGCCGAGAAGGCGGTCGGGTTCATCCTCCGCTTCCAGCTCGTAAAGCTCATTGCAACAAGATCATTCATGACCCAATATTTATATAAGGCATATATGGCGCCGGCGCGGAAAACTCAAAACCTCCCGATGCCGCGTTGTCGGCGCCGGCGCGTCACGCCGAACGGATGACCCGCGCCAAGGTGAGCACGTCAACCGCTCCGGCGCCACTCGTCAAGAGCGCGCGGGCGCAAGCCGAGACGGTGGCGCCCGTCGTCAGGACATCGTCAATGAGCAAAACCCGTTTGCCCTTGATTTCGCGGGCCAGGGAAGACCGCAAGGCGAAGGCGCCGCGCACGTTGCGGCGGCGCGGCGCCGGGCCGAGCCCGCCCTGGGAAGGGGTGCGGCGGCGGCGGATCAGGAGATCGAGCGCCACCGGCGGACCGCCGTGACGCCGTAGCGCCTGAGCCAGCAGCGCCGCCTGATTGAAACGCCGGGTGAACAGCCGTGTCCAATGCAGAGGCACGGGGGCGACCAGATCGGCGTCGGCGATCAGATCGCTCCCCGCCCGCATCAGCCAGCGGCCGAACGCCGGAGCGGCGTCGGTGCGGTCGCCGTGTTTGAAGGCAAGGACCAACCGCCGGCTGTGCGCATCATAGGCCATTACCGCCCGGGCCCGTTGATAAACAGGGCGTTGACGGCAGCAGGCGCCGCATAAAACCCCTTCGCCGGGATCGTATTCGAAGGGCAGGCCGCAGGCGCCGCAATAGGGCGGGCTCAGGAAAACCATTCCATCCCAGCAAGTCGGGCACAACAGGCCGGGCCCCTCGACAATGGCGCCGCAACTCAGGCACTGGGGCGGCAAAAGGGCATCCAGCATCAACTTGGCGAGACCGCCCAAGGAGCCGCCACCGCCGATTTTCGCCAACGCGCCGTTTATCGAGTGCTTGGCCTGTGCCATATACCTACCATGTCCGATTCGTCGACCGTCTTCAACCGCCGCGTCGTGCGCCTGCACCGGGACCGGGCGGCGGCCGGGCTGGAAAATCACGACTACCTTTTCGCCGAGGTCGGCGAACGCCTGGCCGACCGCCTCGACGACGTCAAACGGCGCTTCCCCCTGGCCCTGGACCTGGGCTGTCACGGCGGCGGACTGGCCCGGCTGGTGGCGGAGCGGGGCGGCATCGAGACCCTGGTTCAATGCGACATCTCCCCTCGAATGGCGCGGCGGGCGGGGAGCCATTGCCTCGCCGCCGACGAGGAATTCCTGCCGTTTCCCGCCGCCTGCTTCGACCTGGTTCTGAGCAGCCTCAGCCTGCACTGGGTCAACGATCTGCCGGGCGCGCTCGCCCAGATCCGCCTGACGCTCAAACCCGACGGACTGTTCCTGGCCGCCATGCTTGGCGGCGACACCTGCAAGGAATTGCGCATCGCCTTGGCGGCGGCCGAAATCGCCGAGGAAGGGGGCTTGAGCCCGCGCGTCTCTCCGTTCGCCGATGTCGGGGACTTGGGCGCCTTGCTGCAACGGGCCGGCTTCGCCCTCCCGGTGGTCGATCAGGACGCCATCGAAGTGTCCTATGGCGATCCCTGGAAACTGATGGCCGACCTGCGCGGCATGGGCGAAAGCAACGCCGTCGTCGAACGGCGCCGGGGTTTCACCCGCCGCGCCACCCTGATGGCCGCGGCCAGCCGCTACCGGGAGCTGTTCGGCGACGCCGAGGGACGCGTTCCGGCGACCTTCCAGGTGATCTACATGACGGCTTGGGCGCCCGACCCGTCGCAACCGCGACCGCTCAAACCCGGCAGCGCCAAGACCAGCCTGGCCGAGGCCCTGGGAGCGGCGGAAATTCCCGCCGGAAAGAAAACCGCCCCGATTTGATGGGCTCTCAATCCTAGTCTTGCGAGTGTTCCGCCGATGAAATTTCCCGCTCCCCTGATTCCAGGAACGTTGATCAGGCGTTACAAGCGCTTTCTGGCCGACGTGGAACTGAGCGGCGGTGAAATGGTCACCGCCCACTGCCCCAATACCGGGTCCATGCTGAGCGTCGACGCGCCGGGCTCGGCGGTCTGGCTGTCGCCGGCCGGCGCGCCGGGCCGCAAGCTTGCCTACACCTGGGAGCTGATTCAAGTGGGCGATACCCTGGTCGGCATCAACACCAGCATGAGCAACGCGTTGGTGGAAGAGGCCATCGGTGACGGAACCATCGCCGAATTGGCCGCCTATCCGGTCCTTCGGCGGGAGGTCGGGTACGGAAAAAATTCACGTATCGATCTGTTGCTGGAAAGCGAATGCCTCCCCACATGTTTTGTCGAGGTCAAGAACGTCACCATGAAACGGAACCCGAGGGCGAGTTCTGCCGTCGAATTTCCCGACGCGGTGACAACGCGAGGCGCCAAGCATCTCGCCGAGCTGACCGATATGGTCAGCCAAGGCGCCCGCGCGATGATGGTCTATTTGGTGCAGCGCCAGGACGGCGGGCGGTTTTCCATTGCCGCCGATATCGATCCGGCCTATGCCATGGCGCTTGGCGCGGCGATGGCCGCCGGTGTCGAGGCTTTGTGTTATCGATGCCGTGTCACGGCGGAAAGGATCGACGTGACGGCGCCTCTGAGAATGGAGCTATAAGAGCCTGTTTGGGAAGTTCATCATGGGTTGCGTTGACCTGGGAAGCGCGAGTGCTAGGAGCGGATGCGCCGGCGATGCCGGGACATCGTCAAGCATTCGCGACGCGGCAATCGCGCTTCCCAGGTCAACCCGAAGGGCCGCGTTTACATTGCCAACCATTTGGCAT
>JAUXMA010000215.1 GCA_030623425.1 Rhodospirillaceae bacterium | reverse complement strand
CTGGCTGACGGCGCGTTGAAAGGTGTTCCTTGGCAAGGGTTGTCGCCGATGGCGAGCCGAGGAAACGATTGACGAATTGCCGTGATTGCGACAACTTGAGATGAGCGACAAGCATTCAGCCGTTGGTCGATGGAGCGTTTAATGAAAGTGAAAGTGGAAAATCCAACGGCAGAGAAAATCAGGGAAATGAAAGCCTGCCCGATCTGGGAAAAGGAGGAGAGCGTCTTCGACTGGGAATATGATGTTGAAGAAACCTGCCTGCTTTTGGAGGGACAGGTGGAGGTGACGACGGAAGATGGCCTGGCCGTTGAGTTCGGAAAGGGTGATTTGGTGACCTTTCCGAAAGGCTTGAAATGCAAATGGAACATCAAAAAGGCCGTCCGCAAGCACTACCGTTTCAGTTGAACCGCACGGGTTTCTTGCCGGTTTCGGCGACGGCCGTTTTGGGCACTCGAAATTCTTAAACTCCGCGGATCATTTGCCGATCCGGTTGCGGCCGGCATTTTTGGCCCGGTAAAGAGCTTGATCGGCGGCTTTGAGCACCCCGTCGGGAGTGTCGTCGCGGCCATTCCTTTCGGCGACGCCGAGGCTGATCGTAACGCCGATCCGAGCGGTTCCAGCCAACGCTTCTTGTCGGTGGCGGGATTTCCCGCCGCCGCCGTCTCTTGGCGCCTCGCCGCCACTTGGTTTGGTTTCAGGCCTGTTCTTGCCACGAAGCCTGAACGTCGAGGTGGCAACGGATACCCGTAAATCCTCCAGGTGCGACAAGGTTTCCTCTTTCCCCTTGCCGGCGAACAGGATGGCGAACTCCTCGCCGCCATAACGGAACGGCTTGCCGCCTCCGGTAACCTTTTTCAGTCGCGAAGCGACCATCTTTAAAACCTGGTCGCCGACATCGTGACCATGGGTATCGTTGAATCTTTTAAAATGATCGATGTCGAGCATGGCGATGGCGTAATGGTCGCGGAGATTCTTTTTTTGCCGGTTTAACGCCCGCCGCCCCGGCAAGCCCGTCAAGTCATCGAGGAAAGCCATCCTGTAGGCATCCTGGATCACGGCGAGAGACAAAATCAGCAACGCAATGGTGAAAAACACCGTTGGCGCCGGGCCCTGGCCGACCATATGAAGTGCCACCGCCGCTGCCGCCAAGGCTCCCAACGAGCCGCCCTCCAGGGGCGCTTGGGTTATGACGAGGCGCGCGAGCAACCCTATGAGAGCGAAAGCGAAAGCCAGAATGGCGGGCTGCGGCAAATGCGTCCAGAAGTCGAAAGACGGTGGCAAAAGCCGCGCATGGAGCATTCCGCTGGCGGCTTCCCGAAGCGTTTCCGCCGCCGATGCTTGCAGCCAGGTTCCGGCCCCGGCGATCAAGGCGACGGTCGCGACTTGTAAAGCGATGAGGGCGAAACGGTTGAACCCGAGCGGAGTCAGGATTCCGCGTTCCTTTAGGAAAGCAAACAGAATCAAGTTGAGGGGGAGGAGATCGCAATAGGCGGCATAAACGATGTCGGCGACGACGCCGCCACGCCAGCCGCCGGCAAAGTATTGCACCAGCAACCAATGGCCAATGGCCACCAGCAACAGTGAATAGACCGCCCGCCCGCAATGGAAGATGCAGCTGACGACGAGGCCTCCGGCCAGCACGGCATAAGGGGCAAAGGCCAATCCCCCCCGCCAAGACCACGGCAGCGAGCCGATGCCGGACAAAAGTGCGTATCCCATCAACAACAAAATGCCCGGCGCCAAGAGCGGCAAGGTTGTGTCTCTCAGACCGAAAACCATGGGATTATGCGTCATGCCGGTTCGGGGCTAGGACATTTCAATATTGGTCGGCGCCAGTCATTACAACATCGCAATGTTCAATAATCGGTTAACTCGGAAGGCGGGGAAGGGTATAAAGCCCTCGTCAAGGAAGGATTTTTTGTGATGATCGTTTACACGCTCCATTGTTCCAAAGGCCATACTTTCGAGGAATGGTTCGATTCCATTTCCGATTACGAAAGCAAGACTGAAGCCGGCGAGATTCCTTGTCTCGAATGCGGCGATAGAAAGGTCACGAAGAGCGTGATGGCGCCCCATGTCAACTCCGGCGCCAAGTCTCCCGCCAAGTTCCCCGCGCCTCCTTGTGGCGGGCCGGAATGCATGGATGGCGTATGCCCGATGGCGGAAGGCGGATAGGACATTCGCGGCAATCGACCTGAAATGACACCACCATGCGGATATGGCTTTTTCTCGGCGGTTTGAATGGCTTGCTGGCGGTTATGGCGGGAGCCTATGGTTGGCATGATCTGGAAGTCGCCGACCCCGTTTTCCGCGACATCTTCTTGATGGGATCCGACTACCAGATGAAGCACGCTCTGGCGTTGCTGGCGGTGGCCTGGCTGGCGTCCCGCCGGACGGCGGAAAGCGGGGTGTCCGGCCGTCAAGGCAGCGGCGCCATCGCCGTTCACCTCGCCGGCTTGGCCTTCGCCATCGGCATCGTCCTTTTTTCGGGCAGCCTTTACGCTACCGGCCTGACCGGGGCCATTCCCAATATCAACGCCGCGCCCGCCGGCGGCATATGCCTTATGCTTGGCTGGGCGGCATTGATCTGGGCGGCGGTCACGCGAGCTTAGGCGCCCGCCATGATGGCGCTTTTGAAAACACGCATTTTCGAGATCATCGAATCCCCGGAACCGGGCGACTGGGAAGGCCGCTGGTTCGACCGCTTCATGATTGTCCTGATCCTCGCCAATGTGTTCGCGGTCGTCCTCGAAACGGTTGCCGAACTGGCCCTGGCGTATGGCGATTTTTTCCTCGGATTCGAGGTCTTCTCCGTCACCATCTTCACCATCGAATACCTTTCGCGCTTGTGGGTTTGCACCGAGGACAAAACCGGCGGCGGCCATCCCATTATCGTCCGGCTCAAGTACGCTCTGACGCCGGGAGCGCTGATCGACTTGGTCGCTTTCCTGCCGTTTTACCTGAGCATGTTCCTGACCATCGATCTCAGATTCATGCGCATCTTCCGGCTGATGCGGCTGCTCAAGCTGACCCGCTATTCCCCGGCCTTGGAAAGCTTCGCCACCGTCATCAAGAGCGAAAGCCGGACGCTGGGGGCGGCGATGTTGGTCATGGCGATTTTGTTGGTGTTCGCCGCAAGCTTCGTTTACTTGCTGGAAAAAAAGACTCAGCCCGAAGCCTTTGCCAGCATCCCTCACTCCATGTGGTGGGCGTTGGCGACGCTGACCACGGTCGGATATGGCGATGTCACCCCGGCGACCCTGGGAGGAAAGCTCTTCGGCGCCGTCATCATGGTTCTCGGCATCGGCATGTTCGCTTTGCCGACGGGCATCCTGGCGACCGGTTTCTCCCGCGAGATCCGCAAGCGGGAGTTCATGTTGACCTGGCGTCTGGTCGCTGGAACCCCCTTGTTCTCCCACCTGGACGCCCTACGCATCGCCGAGATCGCCAACCTGCTGCATCCGAAAAAGGTGCCTTCGGGCTATACCATCGTAAAACATGGCAAAGCCGCTCACTCCATGTACTTCATCGTCTCCGGCGAGGTTGAGGTTGAGGTGCCGCCGCAACCCCGGCGCCTGGGCGCCGGCGATTTTTTCGGGGAGATCGCCCTGCTGACGGAATCGAAACGCACCGCCACCGTCACCGCCGTCACGGAATGCCAGCTTTTGATCCTGGAGGTTGTCGACTTCAGGCAACTGCTCGATGTCAGCCCGGAACTGCACGACCTCCTCACCGAGGCCATGAAGGATCGCTTGGCGCAACTGAAAGCGGCGGGCCAAGCCTACTGAAGGCGGCGCCGCCGGGGTGTACTAGTGGTCCAAATCTGACATATGGTACCCATACGACGGCTTTCCGAGTTCATCCGGCTAGGCGCGTGGCGCGCCTGCCTGCGCGAAGCCGGAGCTTCG
>JAUXMA010000376.1 GCA_030623425.1 Rhodospirillaceae bacterium | reverse complement strand
ATAGGGGGTATAGGCGGTAAGGAACTCGCCACGCTGGATCAGGTGGTCGACGGCGGCGGGGACATGGTGGCGGTAGGCGCCGGCGCCGAGAAACGAGGGAACGGTATCCGGGCTCAGGTTCTTCGCCGCCATCCGCGTGAAGACCCGTTCCACCTCCATTTCGCTCGAGTGCCGGGGCAGGTCGACGGGCTCCTTCAGGCGGGCGCTTTCGGGAACGTCGCAAAAAAAATCGTCTACCGATTCGACACCAATGGCGGCCAGCATCCGGCGGCGGTCGTCATCGGTGAGCGGCAAATAGCGCATCAAAGCCCTTCGACGTACTCGGCATAGGCGCCGGCGCCCATGAGATCGTCAAGATCGGCCGGATCGGCGAGGGCTATCTTGAAAAACCAGCCCTCGCCCAGGGCGTCGGCGTTGACCTGGGCTGGATCGTCGGCAAGGCTTTCGTTGACCTCCGTGATCTCGCCGGAGGCCGGGGCGCAAATCTCGCTCGCCGCCTTGACCGATTCGACCACCGCCGCTTCCGCGCCTTTGTCCAGCCGCTGGCCCACTTCCGGCAGTTTGACGTAAACCACGTCGCCCAACTGGTCCTGGGCATAATCGGTAATACCGACGGTGCCGACGCCGCCCTCGACGCTGATCCACTCATGTTCTTGGCTGTATTTCACCTTCGGCATGGCCCCCCCTTTTCTTCAGCCTTTGAAATAGCGGTGTTCGACGAACGCCAACCGCGCCACCATGGCCGGAAGGGCTTTGCCGCGGAGGTCAACTGAGGTGAAAGTATCAGTCGCCGTTCGGGAAACCACTTCTGGCGTTCCCTGAACGGGGGCAGTTTAATGCCTCCCAAAAGAAGGTCAATAACCACGGGGAGACCGGTTATCGCCTCTTGCCGGCGCGCCGCCGCCGATTGTATTCGAGTTGCTCTTGGGAAAGCTGGAAACCGATGAAAATCTCGAAATCCCTTCCGTCCTGTCCGGCTTTGAGGGGAATGTCGAGAGTTACCTTTTCGTCTTCGGCGGTGACGCGGGTCCGGTTTCCGGGAAACTCGACGGGAAAGCGGAAAGGTTCCTTTTGCAGGATGTTGAACGACCCGTCGGTGATGCTGACGAAATAGTCGAACGCCGGTTTGCGGTCATCGGCGGCGGGACCAAGCCCGGCTCCGATCACCAAGCTGAATTTGACTGTCAGCAAACCTTCGCCGGAATCCTTGTCGATGTCGTGTTCACACTTGGCGGCGAGGATATCCCTGATCTCTCCCTCATAGGCGACATCGATGATATCCCGGCCCGGGCCGTCCCGGAAACGGGTAACCGAAGCGGCGTCGGAAAGGATATTGATGGTCGGGCAGGGCCGTTCCTCCAACATTAAGGGCGTGCAGCCGGTCGCCAACGCCGCCACCGCCAGGATCCAAAACCTGGGCGGGGACGGACCGGAGGAAGCCGCGGTTTCGGCGGTGGTTGCGGAGCAAGTCACAACGACGAATGGGTGTCGTCGCAGAAAGGAGGAGTCTTGGTCGCCTTGCAGCCGCAAAAGTGCAGGGTCGTCGATTCCTCGGCCGTGTAGACCACGGGCTTCATCCCGACTTCCTTGTGGGCGCCGTCGCAGAAAGGCTGTTTTTTGCTGCGTCCGCAAGAACACCAATAATATTCCTCGCCGGCCTCGACCTCGACGGTGTAAGGACCTTTTTGCGCCATGACGGGTTTGCCCATGTTTCTTCTCTCGCTTTGCCGCCGCCGCCGGTTCGCCGCCAACCTAGTACAGTACAGCGCAATTAACGACCCCATACGACGGTCTTGCGAGGTTTCCGGCTAGGAGCCGCGCCGCGCCGTGGTGTGTGTGCACCACAAGCGGCGCGCAACGACGTCCGGAAGCCTCGGAAGACCGCCCTTAAGGGTCGCTTCTCCCGGCCCCTCGGGGCGTCGGGAACGCTTGACGATGCT
>JAUXMA010000351.1 GCA_030623425.1 Rhodospirillaceae bacterium | reverse complement strand
CTCCGCAGCGTTGCCGCTTCTTGCCGATGCGCCGGCATCGCCGGCGATGCGGTGCCCGGGGGTCGCGGGGGCGCTCCCCGCATTTAAAATCGGGGGGACCCCCCCCGGTGGCCCCCCGGCGGCCTTCCTGATTTGGTCTCATCACAACCGCCTCCAGTTGTTCGGATAGGCTCTCAAGCCTCGCCGACGGTATCGATGATCGCCGCCGCAACCGCCTCCGCCGCCGACTTGCCGCCCCAGATAACGTGCTGAAAGGCGGGGAAGAAACGTTCGCATTCGAGGATCGCGGTGTCGACCAGATCGCGCATCTGCTCCGGCGACGGCCCGTGGACGCCGCGCAGCGGCATGGCGTGCCGGAACATGGGCAGCCCCTCGTCGTCCCATATGGTGAAATGGCCAAGCCACATCCGTTCGTTGATGAGGGCAAGAAGTTCATACATGCTGCCGCGCCGCTCCGGCGGCACCCGCATGTCGAAGGCGCAAGTGAAATGCATGGCGCCGACCTTTTCGTTCCAGGCGAAAAAAAGACTGTAGTCGCACCAGCGGCCCGGCGCTTGGGCGGCCATTTCCTTGTCGCTGCGGCGATCGAAGATCCAGTTGTGTTCGTCGGCGATCCGCTCGATGACGTCGAACGGGTGGTCGGCAAGCGATAGGCCGGAAAGACCGATGCCCGTCATGCCCGTACCTCCTGAAAGATTCGGCAACAATCCGTGGAATGGCGAATGGCTGGGGAATGTTTCACCATATATTGTATATATGCCGACATATAGAAGGAATCCTTATATTACTTACTACATGTAGATTGCCAAAATATGCCGCCAAAGGCAAGAGGGGGAAGCGGCTGAAGTGGTCCTAGGTTGTGGATAACATTGTCTCGGGAGCCCGTCCGGGAATGGACCCGGCAATCTTTGCGGAAATCGCCACCCGCTTAGAGCATTTCCATGTTGACAGGAATGAGGCACCGACCCGCTCCCCCGTCCGCCCCGGGCATGCGAAAACCGGGCATGCCGTCCTCGAAAGGATCGACGAAACGGAGGACTATTTTTTTCGCCGGACGGGTCTTCGGGAAGTCTTCCTGGGTTGGGCCGCGGTTCCGGTTCCGGAGGCTCGGGTCTTCGCCGCCGGCTTGGTTCCGGAGGCCGGTTTGGCGGCGGCGCTTTTGCCTTTGCCGCGGACCCCGCCGCCCGTTTTGACGCCCAGCAAGGTTTCCAGGCGGGCGACTTTCCCGGCCAATTTTTCCTGTTCGGATCGGGCCTTGGCGGCGACCGCCTTGACGGTCTCGAACTCGTCACGGGGGACCACGTCGAGGTCGGCGAGCGCGTGCTCGAGGCGCTTGTGCACCAAGGTCTCGACCTCTTCCTTGATGCCGGCGAACACCGAGGCGGCGCCGCTGGCGACCTTCGCCAAGTCGTCGAGAATCCGCTTAGTGGTTCGCATGCCCCGCCCCCCTGATTTAAAGGTGTCGTTTTGCCGGGGACATTATGCGCCACGCCCGCCGGCGGCGCAACCTTTCCGACTCACCGCCAAGGGCGTTTTACCATGTGAAATTTCGCTTCCCGGCGCTATGCTGGCGCTCCTTTAGGAGCTTGTCGTTGCATAACGCCTCTCGCAAGCGATGGAGTCCGGGGCGACGACTTGCCCCATGGGTGCGCGGGCAGAGCGCGAAGCGGCAAAGCCTCGGCTCTAAAACAAATTCGCAAAGCGAAATGAAAATTTCCGAGCTGGAAACCCTTCTCTCCGAAGCCCGCGCTTGTACCATCTGCGCGGCGCCTCTGCCGCACGCCCCACGGCCGGTCTTGAGGGCCGCCGCCGGCGCCCGCCTGCTCATCGTCGGCCAGGCGCCGGGAACGCGGGTGCACGAGACCGGCATCCCCTGGAACGACCCTTCGGGCGACCGCCTGCGCCAGTGGCTGGACATCAACGGCGATGCCTTTTACGACGCCGGCCGCGTCGCCATCGTGCCGATGGGCTTTTGCTATCCCGGCCGCGACTTGAGCGGCGGCGACAAACCGCCGCGGCCGGAATGCGCGCCCAAATGGCATCCCTTGATCCGGGCGGCGCTGCCAAAGATCGAACTGACTCTGCTTGTCGGCTCCTACGCGCAAGCCTATTACTTGCGGGATGGCGGCAAAAAGACGATGACCGAGACGGTAAGGGGCTGGCGCCAATACCTGCCCCGGTTCCTGCCCTTGCCGCATCCGAGCTGGCGCAACAGCGGCTGGCTCAAGAAAAAT
>JAUXMA010000226.1 GCA_030623425.1 Rhodospirillaceae bacterium | reverse complement strand
TCACGCCGAATAAACCGGTGGCGCCGGCCAGAACGAGGCACGATAGATTGTCGAAAAACCTGTCGAGTTCGGTGGGTGGAACATGTTGCAGCACGCCCTTTGAGCAGACCCATTTGGGTCGCCAGGCGGCCGTGCGGCGCAGGCTTTCTGCCGAGATGACTTCGAGCCTAGGCCGCTTTAAGGCAATAAGGTCAGCCGAAAGTTGGCTCCGACCCGCGTCAAGGATGCGCTCATCGATATCAAGCCCAATATAGCGATCGGCATCGAGAAACTCGATCAGAAGGCGGCCAAGACGCAATGTCCCGCAGCCGTAGTCCACCACATTGTCGCTTGGGCGAACGCCGCAGCTGCGCCATGCATTGACAATGCGGCGAGCGGTTTGGAGCTTGCCAGGCTTGATGGCCGGACCGAGCGACGAGTGAATTTTCTCGCCTGCGAGGGCCTGTACGACGCTATCGGCATAGAATTGCTCGAAGGTGCCAGTGGGGTTTTGTTCGAGCCATATGGCGAACTTGTCCCTGTTTCGTTTCTGGTCAAGTTTGTTGGGTAACTGGCTCCAAAAACGCTTCTTAACGACTCTCCGCAGAAGGCGGCTAATCATAATCCCCCCTTTGCTGCTCACGGCGCAACATTAGCGGCATGCCGATTAAATTCCGCAGACCGAACCAGGACCGCACTCTTTCGTGCCACTAGCCGTTTTGCACCGACGAGCCAAGGAGAAACTGGACCTACTCGTTCAGGTTCGGTGATCGTGCTGTGGCTGTTTGAGCGTGCATTCTGCAGAAGAAATCAACACTCGAAGTGGAATTTCAAGATCAAAACCCGCTCGAGCCGTCGCAAGGGGGAAATTCCAATCTAGTAGCAGGCTTGCTGGTATTCGTTGGCTGCTGCCGGGGCCGGCAGGCGTTTAGCCTTGCGCATGTGCCAAAGACCGCCTTTATGGTGTCGACATACACGAAATCCCCTTTGGTTTGGCAGCAACCCGTTAGCGGTCTGCGATGGGTTGCCACCAGGATTTTTTTTCTGCCCATCCCACCAAAGCACGGCGGATATAGTCCCATAAGAGTCCATTACCGGAACATGGGGCGTAGTGGGGCATTCGGAAATCCGGTATGGCGCTGTTATTCTGAAAGATTGCCGAGGCCCGGCCGTTCCAACGGTGTCCGTTATGCCCCTTAATTCCAAAGAAGTTCGGCATCGCCGTTGGCAAGCAAGGCACAACCGGCACGAACCAGGTCCAGGTCTTTCTTTCCACGCCATTTTTTATTGAACACTTTCACCGTAAGTAGACTATCACTGTAAATGCAGGCGTTCCGACCTCTCAGCCATTCCAATGCCCGTACGACGGCCAGCATTTTCATGCGATTGCGCGTAGTATCTTCTTCCGTTCCGCTGGCTTCTTTGACTACCCGACCACTTTCGGTGACGACGAATTCCCATCCTCCGGGTCCTGGATTTCCTGAGCAATGACCGTCAGTGAAGATTTCGAAGATTTCAATTTGTTCTTTCATAATCTTCTCCAAAATTAAATGCTTCGGCGGGAATTAGCTCCGCCGTTCAAATGCATAATCAAAGGTCTTCGGGGGGTGATTTTTCAGAAGGGGGTGAGGTAGGTGGTACGGCCTACATCCCCTATCGTGCCGAGTATGTTTTCCTTTCCGTTGGGAGTGGACCAATTATAGGCGGATAACACTAAGTTATGGGAACATGGCTTTAGGCTATGCCCGGACGTGCAATAGCTCAATCCCCCGGTCTTTCAACATCAACTCCGTCACCGCCCAAACAATCGCGTCGAGCCGGTTAGGTGATGCCATGCCGGTATTGGGTTCCCAGGTGCAAAGCTCATCCTCGGCTTCCGGAAAAAAACCAATATGGTGAACGCGGCGTTGCTCATACAGAGCCGCGACCGGCTCGGCGCCGGCTCTCAGATTCGCTTAATCTTGTCCCCGAACCAGTTCCAGGAATTTTGCCGCCGCCCCGATCTCGGCCTTGAGGCGCCGTCGCCGTTCGGCGGCTTCGGCGTCCTCGCCCCACCTCTCGCTCTGGAAGGTTTCGTCCAACTGCGAGGCCTCGAAGGCCGCCTCGGCGTCGATCCGCCCCGCCGTCAACGCCAGGCCGACGACCAACGAGCCGCAAGCGGCGGTAGCGCTGGAAAGGGCGGTGAGTTCAAAATCGTCCAATGCCTCGACGGCGGCGCGCAACGAATGCAGGGCCGGCTTCGGCTGATCGACGTGAGCGATCCCGGCGGTGACGGCGAGCCGCGCCCCGTACGCATCCGCCAGCCAGTCGAGAAGCGGCTGCCAGCGGGCTTGCTGGCGTAAAACCAGTTCCGAGGGCGCCTCGGCCCGGTAGCACAAAAGATCGGCGCCGGCGTATTGCAGCGCATGGTCGATCACCTCCCGCCGTTCCTTTCCTGCCCGGTCGATGGCGGCGCCGGCGAGAGCGGTGAGCGGCATGGCATGGAAACGGATATCCTCTTTCTGGGCCCGCCATTCAGCGGCGATGGCCTGGGCCAGCTCTTTGGCGGGCAGGATAAAGGCCGTCCCGGCCGGGCTTTGCAAAGGGCGGCCGTCGAGGGTGACGGTGAAGCCCGTTCCGGCCCGCCCCACCCCGACCTCGCCATAGAACCGTTTCGCCACCGTCCAGGTCAGACTACTTGCCGCCGAACAGGCCCTTCAGGGCGGCGGACAATACCGCAAGGGTTGTCAGGATCTTCCACAAGCGACGCATCATTTCGCCTCCAAAAGGGCTTGCACCGTTGTGGGCAGTTCCTCGAAGGCGTCGATGACGGCGTCGGCGCCGGCATCCTTGAGCTCGGCCGCGCCGTGATAGCCCCAGGAAACGCCGACCGCCAAAGTGCCGGCGTTGCGGGCCATTTCCATATCGTAGGTTGTGTCCCCGATCATCGCCGTCGATGAAGGCTTGGCGCTGGTCTCGGCCATGGCGTTGAGCAGCATTTCCGGATGCGGCTTGCCCCGGCACCGGTCGGCGGTCTGTAGGGTGACGAAACGTTCGCCGAGGCCGTGGCCATTGAGGGTCGCGGCCAGGCCCCGGCGCGACTTGCCGGTCGCCATGCCAAGCAACCAGCCGGCGTCTTCCATGACCGTCAATCCCTCGAGGGCGCCGGGAAAAAGGGGTTCCCGCACTTCGCCCCGCCGGCGCATGGCGGCGAAGACGTTTTGGTAGCTTTCCTTGAGCTTGGCAAGGGTTTCGGCGCCAGCACCGGGCAACAACCTGACAAAAGCCTCGGCCAAGGGAAGGCCGACCATGCGGCGTACGTCGGCGGCCGCCGGCTTGGCGCAATCGTGTTCATCGCAAGCGGCGTGCACGGCGGCGACAATGGAATGCCCGCTATCGACCAGCGTGCCGTCGCAGTCGAAGACGGCCAGGCGCAAGGATTCGGGGTGAGGAACTTCAGTGACCATGAACGTTTCCCTGCCGCCTGTTTGACTTCGGTTCGGTTTTTATACTTCACTCCCGTTGACGCCGCCACCGGGACGGAGGATCGCGTCGATGGCATCCCTAAAACGCCTCTCCCTTCCCCGCCGCCGGCAAGCCGGGGGAGCGAGCTGGCGCCGACCAATCTTGAAATGCTCTAGTAGCCTGTCTCATCTAATTTGCACCCCTACGCCGGCGTTGGGAGGCTTCCGGCTTGGAGCGCGTCGCGCCGTGGTGCCTGCCCACCACAAGCGGCGTGCGACGACGTCC
>JAUXMA010000081.1 GCA_030623425.1 Rhodospirillaceae bacterium | reverse complement strand
GCAATCCTTGGTTTCGTTCAGGAATGACCGTGATCCCGGTATGTAAACCTTTGCTGATGATAGCGGTAATGGCCGGAATTCTCCTGTCCGGGCCCGTCCTGGCGCAACATCCCAGCCACGCCAAATGCGGGGCCAACCGCATCGCCGTGCTCGACAAACAGACAAACAGGCGCCAATGCGTGAGGATGACCGCCGAGCAGCGGCAAAAACAAACCCGCCTCCTGCGCGACAAAATGTTGCGCTTGAGAGAGATGCAATCCCAGCCCCCCCAGCCTGAAATGGAACTGAGGCGGCGCCAATCGCGTCGGCAAGCACAGCAGAAAATGCTGCAAACGAAACTCAAGCAACGGCAGCTCCGTTTGCTGCAGCGGTCGCGACAGCTGATTTTGGATTCGCGGCGGCGGCGGCGCGGTTTTCAACAGCAGCTGATCAATAAACAATTGCAGACGTCGCAAGCTCAACAACAGCAACAACTCCAGCAGGTCCAGCAACCGGCGGCACAGCGGCGGATGCAGAAACGAAAACAGGTCCGGGCCACGCAACGGCAAACGGAGGCATTGCGAAGCCAAATGAAATTGAACCGCCGGCGGGTGCTCAATCAACTGCGGGAGCTGCAATAATGTTGCCGAAAACGGCTTCGCCGGCCTTCGCCGGCTTAGAGCCCGTGGCCTGTTGAGGAAAGCCGCCATCATTCCCTTCACTTAAATTCGAGACGACGGGTGCGCCGCGACATCGAGAATCTTATCGCCCATGCCGCCGGTTCGCGTCCGCTCGACAGTTCGCCGATGAGCGGCGGGAGCGTCGGCGAAGTCATGCGGGTCGGCCTGGAGAACGGCCAGACCGTTGTCGCCAAGATCGGCGGCGCGGGCAGCGGTCTTGACTTGGAAGGCTATATGTTGCGCTACCTTGGCGAACATAGCCGCCTACCGGTGCCGGCCGTCTTGCACGCCGAGGAGCGTTTGTTGTTGATGACCTATGTGGAAGCGGACGGCGGCCTGACCGCCGCCGCGCAGGCCGACGCCGCCGACCTTTTGGCCGATCTTCACGCCATCACCGACGAATCTTTCGGCTTCGACAAGGACACCGTGATCGGCGGCCTCGATCAGCCCAATCCCCGGACCACGAGCTGGCTGGCCTTTTTTCGCGATCAAAGACTCCTTTACATGGGCCGGGAAGCCTTGCGGGCCGGACGCCTGCCGGGAACACTGATGGGCCGGCTGGAGACCCTCGCCGGACGCTTGCGGCGATGGCTCGACGACGGCTCGCCGCCGTCCCTCGTTCACGGCGACATGTGGACCGGCAACGTGCTTTGCAAGGGCGGGCGCATCGCCGCTTTCATCGATCCCGCCGTCTATTACGCCGACGCCGAGATCGAACTGGCTTTCAGCACCCTGTTCGGGACCTTCGGGGAAGCCTTTTTCGATCGCTATCGGGAACATCGCCCCTTGCAACCCGGTTTCTTCGAGGCGCGCCGCGACCTCTACAACCTTTATCCGCTTTTGGTGCATGTGCGCCTGTTCGGCGGCTCCTATGTGGGTTCGGTCGAGCGGACGCTACGCCAGTTCGGCTGCTAGTGGCCTGTATCACTGCCAAGGGGATAGTCGGCCAGGGCCTCGTACTGGGCGCCGCCGCGGTTGAGGTAACTGCGGAACAAGGTAAAACGCTCGATCGGAAACGGCCCGGCGCAAAAGCCGCCGTGGGCTTCCAGAAAGAGACCGACCTTGGCCGCCGGCGTGCGCTTCAGACGGGCCAGGGTCACGTGCGGTTTGAACTTGCGGCAATCGGCTTCGAAGCCGGCGCGGACGATGGCTGATTCCACCTTTTTGCGAAGATGCGCCAACGCCTCGGACTTATCCACGCCCGCCCAAACGGCATGCACCCGGCGCCCCTGGTTGAAACAGCCCAGAGCGCCCAAGGACAGCTCGAAACCGGGACAGCGCACCGCCGCCAAGGCGGCGCCGATGTCCTTGCCCCCGGCGCCGTCCACCTCGCCGATGAAACGCAACGTCACGTGCATGTTCCTGGCCTCCACCCAGCGGGCGCCAGGCAGGCCGGCGCCGAGACCGGCAAGCCGTTGGCGCGCCGGCGCCGGCAATGGGATGCCAATGAAAAGACGCATCGCCCCCCCCCTTTCGTGTTCGCCGTCCCGCCGTCTACAGGAACAGGACAAGGACGCCTGTATAGCCGTAAAGGCGGTTGTTTGAAATCTCGCCGTTGGCATAAAAGCCGACCACGGGAATGGCGCCGAGAACGTCGCGGATCAAGGCCATTTCCCCGTCTTCCCCGCCGAACATATTGGGGCCGCGCGCCATACAGGAAAAATAAACGCCGCCGCGCGGCGCCTCGTCGATACGGTTTTTCAGCTTCCGCAGCATGTCGACAAGATCGGCCCTGGCGCTTTCCGGGTCGCGGCGCACGAACATCACCCGTTCGCCGGGATGAATTTCCTCGCCAATGGCCAGCCAGCCGCGGGTGGTATCGATGCCGATCAGATTGCGCACCAGGTAATCGCCGGTGTCCGAGCCTTCGATGGGAAGCGCGGCATGGATATGACCGGCGATCCTGTTCAAGTCCCGGGACAGGGGTTCGCCGATATCCTCCTTGAAAACATCGAACGCCTTCCTGCCGTCGAGACCGATGATGACGTTGTCCAGGCAATCGGAAATGACGTGGCTTCCGGCGATCGGCGCGCAGCCCTGGGAAAGCCCCGTGGCGACCTTCATTTCCGACGAGAACAACACCCCGGACAAGCCGCCGCCGGTGATGCGTCCGGCGATCTGGTGGCAAGCCGTCCTCGACGAGGTCAGGCCGCCGACCAGAAATCCCGACGTGAGCTCCGCCAAATCCTCGATCAAGCCGGGGGTTTTGTCGTTGTGGGGATCGCCGTGAACGATCCCGAACAAGGGCAAGGCCCCGTCGATCCACGCCCTGGTGGAGGGGGAAAGCTGTTCAACGCTTTTGCTGATCGTCGGAAACACGCAAAAGGCATCGTCGGGCAGTGATGCCGCCATGACGGCAAGGGCCGGACGGTCGAAAAATTCTTCCACGCCGGCGCAAACTCCCAAGCCGAGGCTGCCGACCCAGTGCTCGATCCCGGTCTTTTGACGGAGGTAGCCGAGGATGCTGGAAAAGTTCTCCGCCAGGTTGTCGGTGGCGTAAACGAAGCCCAGGTTGGCCCCATCCGGAGCGCCGGCCAATGCGTCGACGCAAGCCTGGGCGGCGGGAGCCCAATCCTCGGCGATGGAATGGACGGCCTTGAACGCAGTCATCGCTGGTTCCCCTTCGCCGGAAAGAAACGGCGGCGCCAAAACATCCGCCGCTCCCCTCGCTCCCCTCACCTAATAACCCATCGTAATAAGATAAGCCGCGCGACGGCGCCCCCCTAGCAAAAACAATCGCCGACATTTCACCGCCGTTCGCCGATCAACCGTTTCACAAAGGGAAGGATGCGCCGAACGATGACGTCGATGCCCCGCGCGTTGGGATGAATGCCGTCTTCCTGGTTCAACTCCGGCACCGCCGCCACGCCGGCCAGGAAAAACGGATACAAACGCACGCCGTGTTTCACCGCCAGCCTGGCATAAACGGCGTTGAACTCGGCTCCATACTGGCCGCCAAGATTGGGCGGCGCCTTCATGCCGGCAAGCAGAACCGAAAGCCGGCTCTTCCTGATCCGGGTCAGGATCTCGTCCAGGTTGGCGTATGTGGCCTTGGGCTCAAGACCGCGCAAACCGTCGTTGCCGCCAAGTTCGACGATCACCGCGTCAGGCTTGGCGGCCAAGGCCCAGTCCAGCCGGGCCAGCCCCGCCGCCGTCGTATTTCCCGACACGCCGCCGTCGATGACCTCGACATCGAGGCCGTCGGCGAGCAGCGCTTTTTGCAGCCTGGCTGGAAACGACGCCTGCCGAGACAGGCCGCGGCCCGCCGTCAAGCTGTCGCCCAAAACGAGGATGCTGACCGGCTCGGCCGCCACCGCCAAGGGGCAGAACAGGACCGCCGCCAGCGACAAGGCGACATTGACAAACCTTGCCGCAAGGCCATAACGGGGACGGATGAAGGCGGTGACAGATCTCATGAACGGCATCCATGTTGGCGAACGGCGATAGAAACGGCCCCGACGTCCGTCTTGACGGCGTCCATCTAAACCTGGTCGGCGAAGCCGGCGAGGTCAATATCCTGCGCGGCATCGACCTCAGGATCGATGGCGGCGAAACGGTCGCCGTGGTCGGGCCGTCGGGTTCGGGCAAGACCAGCATGCTCATGGTCATCGCCGGATTGGAAACGCCAACCTCGGGTGTCGTCGAGACCGTGGGCGTCGATCTCGGCCGATTGAACGAGGACCAACTGGCGATCTTTCGGCGCCGCCATATCGGCATCGTCTTTCAGGATTTTCACTTGGTGCCGACGATGACCGCCGTCGAGAACGTCGCCCTGCCCCTTGAATTCGCCGGCTCGGGCGAAGCCTTCGGCCGCGCCCGCCAAGAGCTGGCCGCCGTCGGCCTCGGCCATCGGCTCGGTCATTACCCGGGACAGCTCTCGGGCGGCGAGCAGCAGCGGGTGGCGACGGCCCGCGCCTTCGTCGCCGAACCCACCATCCTCTTGGCCGACGAACCGACGGGCAACCTCGACGGCGCCACCGGCCGGGCGGTGTTGGACCTTCTCTTCGCAATGCACAAGCGCCTGAACACCACCCTGATCCTGGTTACGCACCAGCCGGAGGTGGCCGACAGATGCGCGCGCGTCGTCCATCTGACGGACGGCCGCATCGCCGCCGGCGAGCCCGGCGATCGACAACGGCGGAGCCGCCCATGATGGGGATCAAATTGGCGTTCCGGCTGGCCCGGCGCGAACTGCGGGCGGGACTGAAAGGGTTCCGTGTTCTCATTGCCTGCCTGACCCTTGGCGTCGCCGCCATCGCCGGAGTCGGCTCCTTGAGCGAGGCCGTCCTCGCCGGTCTCAGGGCCGACGCCAGGATGCTGCTTGGCGGCGATATCGCCTTGCATCTGCACAACCGCCCGGCCACCGGCAAGGAGAAGGCTTATCTGCGGGAACGCGCGGCGGCGGTTTCCCATGCCGTCGAGATGCGCGCCATGGCCTATCCGCTGGCCGGGCAAGGACAGCGGACCCTTGTCGAATTGAAAGGGGTGGACGAGGCTTATCCCCTGGCCGGCTCGGTGCTTTTGCGGCCGCCGCTGTCCCTCGCCGAAGCCCTCGCCAGGGACGGTGACAGCTGGGGCGCCGCCGTCGACGCCAATCTGTTGGCCAAGCTTGCGCTCAGCCTGGGCGACGAGGTTCGCGTCGGCGATGCCCGGTTGGTGCTCCGCGCCACCATCGCCGCCGAACCCGACAGGATCGCCGGCGTCTTCAGCCTCGGTCCGCGTGTCCTGGTCGGCGCCGGCGCTCTTGCCGCCACCGGTCTGCTCCTGCCGGGTTCGCAGATTCACCATTACAGCCGCGTCAGGCTGGCGCCGGGAGAAAACGCCGGGACATGGATCGAAGACTTGAACCGGGCTTTTCCCCGCGCCGGATGGCGCATCCGCGGCGTCGATGACGCCGCCCCCGGCGTCCGCCGGTTCATCGAGCGGATGACCCTGTTTCTCACTTTCGTCGGGCTGACGGCGCTTCTCGTCGGCGGCATCGGTATCGGCAACGCGGTGAAAAGTTATCTTGACGGCAAGACCGCCACCATCGCCACCTTGAAATGCCTGGGCGCCCCCGCCCAACTGGTGATCGGCATCTACCAGCTGCAGATCCTGGCCATGAGCCTGGCCGGCATCGGCTTGGGGCTCGTCCTCGGCGCCGGCGCGCCGGCCCTGGGCCTGTGGTTGGCGGCGGCGCAACTGCCGGTGACGCCCAGGATCGGCCTTTACCCCGGCGCCCTCGCCGTCGCCGCCGCCTTTGGGGTGTTGACGGCGTTCGCTTTCGCCCTTTGGCCGCTGGGCAGGGCCAGGGAAATACCGGCGGCAAGCCTGTTTCGAGACCTCGTCACGCCGGCCCAAATCCGTCCCCGCTTCGCGGTGATGGCGGCGACGGCGGCGGCGGTCCTGGCGCTGACGGCGTTGACCGTCCTTGCCGCCACCGACCGCACCTTCGCTTACTGGTTCGTGGGCGGAACCATCGCCACCATGCTGGTCTTGCGTGGCGGCGCGGCGCTGCTGACGGCGGCGGCGGCGCGCTGGGCGCACCGCGGCGGCGCCGTCATGCGTTTGGTCCTGACCAATATTCACCGCCCGGGGACGCCGGCGCCGAGCCTTGTGCTCTCCATCGGCACGGGTCTCGCGGTGCTGGTGGCGGTGGCCCTGATCGAGGCCAACCTGAACCGTCTGATCGGCGACAGGCTGCCGGCGACGGCGCCGGCCTTTTTTTTCATCGACATCCAGCCCCATCAGGTGCCGGCCTTCGACCGGGCGGTGACCTCGGTTGCCGGGACCAGCGGCTTCAAGCGGGTGCCGAGCCTGCGCGGGCGCATCGTCGGCATCGCCGGCGTCGCCGTCGAAGAGGCCGAAATCGCCGCCCATGCACAATGGGCGGTGCGCGGCGATCGGGCGCTGACCTATGCCGCCCGGCCGCCGCAAGAGTCGCTGATCGTCGAAGGCGAATGGTGGCCGGCCGATTATTCCGGCCCGCCGCTGATCTCGCTCGACGCCGGCATCGCGCGGGGCTTCGGCATCGGCATTGGCGACAGATTGACCTTGAATGTCCTCGGCCGCGAGATCGAGGCCAGCATCGCCAACTTAAGGGAGATCGACTGGCGCAGCCCTCGTTTCGACTTCACCATTATTTTCGCCCCCGGAACGCTGGAACAGGCCCCGCAAACCCATATCGCCACCGTCGAATCTCGGCCCGAAGCCGAGGAAGCCGTCGAGAAGGCGGTCGCCGATAAGTTCTCGAACATCTCGATCATCCGGGTGCGCG
>JAUXMA010000054.1 GCA_030623425.1 Rhodospirillaceae bacterium | reverse complement strand
CGCCCTCGCCCAAGTTGGACCAAAGCGTCTTGCCGAGCCTGCCTTTGTTGTGGGCGATCAGGCCGGAGGCCGCCGCCAGGATGCGCGGCGTCGAGCGGTAGTTGCGTTCCAAGCGGATGACGGTGGCGCCGGGAAAGTCGGCCTCGAAGCGCAGGATGTTGCCGACCTCGGCGCCGCGCCAGGAATAGATGCTCTGGTCGTCGTCGCCGACGCAGCAAATGTTCCGATGTTCTTGCGCGAGGAGCCTGAGCCAGAGGTACTGGGCGACGTTGGTGTCCTGATATTCGTCGACCAGGATGTAACGGAACTGCCGCTGGTAGGTTCGCAAAATCTCCGGCCGCGCCTGAAAGAGGGTCAGACAGTGCAACAGGAGATCGCCGAAATCGGCGGCGTTAAGGACGCGCAAGCGCTCCTGGTATTCGGCGTAGAGTTCGCGAACCCGCCCCTCGGCGACATCGGCGGCTTCCGCCTCCGGCGCCTTGTCCGCCGTCAGCCCCTTGTCTTTCCAACGCTGGATGACGGCGAGAACGACGCGGGCGGGCCAGCGTTTGCCGTCGATGCCGTGGGCGGCGAGGAGCTGTTTGATCAACCTCGCCTGGTCGTCTTCGTCGAGGATGGTGAAATTGGCCTTGAGGCCGACGCCCTCGGCATGGGCTCTCAAGATACGGGCGCCCAAGGCATGGAAGGTGGAGATCCACCAGCCCTCCACCGGCTGCCGTAAAAGCGCCGCCACCTTTTGCCGCAGCTCCCGCGCCGCCTTGTTGGTGAAGGTCACCGCCAACACTTGCCAGGGGCGGGCCTTGCCGCGCACCAGGATATGGGCAAGCCGCGTCGTCAAGGTCCTGGTCTTGCCGGTGCCGGCGCCGGCCAGCATCAACAGTGGACCTTCCATGGCCTCGACGGCGGCAAGCTGGGAATCGTTCAAGTTTTCGAGGTGGCTTTCGCCGCTGGGCGCGCTGGCGCCGGAAACGGGTGCCGGCGCGTCGGCGAGTTCGAAGGGATCGGACATGAGAGAGGGGCCCTTCTCAGCCGCCGAGCTCTTCCCGCCGGCGTTCCAGAAGCGCCCGGTTATAGGCGCTCATGACGTCGCGTTCGTGGACGCTGCCGAGAAACAGCATCGACTCCTTGTCCTCGACCACGGCGATGTAACTTTCGCCGGTATCGCGCATGAGTTTCAACGCCGCTTCGAGATCGTCGGCGGCGGACAGCACGGGCGGGCGCAGGTGGGCGACGTCGCCGGCTTTGATCAGGTCGTCGACGGTCGGGTCGAAAGCCACCTCGCTCAAATCGGCGAGGGTGATGGTGCCGAACAGCTCGCCATTGTCGCGGACCACGAAAAGTTTGCCGCGCTCGGATTGTTGCAGCATCTCCCGCAAGTCCCTGAGGCCGACGTCGCGGGTCACCAGTTTGCTGACGCGCGACATCACCTGACCCACGCCGAGCGCCCTCAGCACCGCCGATTCGAAGCCGCTCTTGAGATCCAAACCACGCCGCTCCAGTTGCCAGGCGAAGAAGGAGCCGCCGTGGAAACCCCGGGTGACGAGCGAGGCGAAAACAGCGGCCACCATCACCGCCATGGTGATGGCGTAATGCCCGGTCATTTCGAAGACAATCAACGTCGTCGAGATCGGCGCGCCGAGCACCGCCGCCGCCATCGCCCCCATGCCGACGATGGTGTAGGCGCCGGGGCCCGACGACAGTTCCGGAGACAGGCCGGCGACGACGATGCCATAAGCGCCGCCCAGCATGGCGCCGATGACCAGCGACGGGCTGAACACGCCGCCGCCGAAACCGAAGCCCAAGCTGATGGCGGTGGCGACGAGCTTGGCGACGCCGACGGCGATCAACAGGGCCAGTGAAAAGGAGACCTGGAGCGCCGCCTCGGTGGCGCCGTATCCAACCCCCAGCACTTGCGGCACCATCAGCGCCAGGATTCCGACCATCGCTCCTCCCGCCGCCGGCCTGATCCACGGCGGCAACGGTGTCTTGCCGGCGACATTCTCCGCCAGCACGATCCCCCGCATGAAAGCTATGGCGAGGAGGCCGGCGAGCAGGCCCAGTCCGGCGAAGGCGGGAAACTCCCAGAACGAGGCGATCGAATGCTCGGCGACCATGAAGGCCGGGAAATCGCCGAAATAGACGTTGGAAATCGCCGTTCCGGTGACGCTGGCGATGACGATGGGGGCGAAAGCGCTCAACGCGTAGTGACCGACCACCACCTCGCTGGCGAAAAGGGCGCCGGCGATGGGGGCATTGAACGACGCCGCCACGGCGCAAGCGACTCCGCAGCCGAGGAGAGTGCGCGAATGGGCGCGCGTCAAACGCAGCCTTTTGGCCAGCCAGCCGCCGAGAGTGGCGCCTATATGCACCGCCGGCCCCTCGCGGCCGACGGAAGCCCCGACACCGATGGAAACGGCGTTGATCAGCGCCGCCTTGAGACCCGTCGTCGCCGACATGCGCCCGCCGCCAAGAGCGCTGGCTTCGATGACATCGGCGACGCCTTGCGGCCGCCGGTCAGGTAAAAAGTAATAAACCAGCAGCCCGATCAACAATCCGCCTAACGTCGGAGCCAGCAAAATCTGCCACCAAGGCAGGGTCTGGGCGTGAACGAAAAGGCGTTCGCCGGTGGAACCGTAAAAAAGGTTTTGTACCTGGGCGATCCCTTGGCGGAACAGAATCACCGCGCCGCCGCCGGCGGCGCCGACGGCCAGGGCCAGGATCGCCAGGATCAAGTGCTCGTTGCCGACGATTTTCCGCGACCGCCGCAAAAGGCGGCTCAGTCTGTTGCGCAAACCGGTCATGACGCCCATGGATGTTCCGATGACATGAATAACATCTTAAGGCTTATCCCCTTACGTCCGGTCGGATCAACATTTTGTATTCTTATGGCTCGTCGCGGCTTTCCTCCCCTCCGCGTCCATTGCGTTAAGATTAAACGCCAAGGACGCAGAGGGACGCGGAGGAAAAGTGAGGTGTGATGAACTCCGCTAAGCCTCGGGATATTGTGGCGCCGGATGCAAAGGAATAAGCCTTGCATCTTTACATGTCGAGGCGAGTGCCAAGGCCCCGCCTACGGAGAGGCCCCTTTGGCCGCTCTCCAGGCGCCGGTTCATGCTAAAAAAGCCTATCCGAATAACTGCAAGCGGTTGTGATGAACTTCCCAAACAGGCTCCTATAAGAGCCGAACGCCAATTCCTTGTCCTGGACCTCGTCTTGCGAGACGGCCCGGTCGCGCCCGTTGCGCTTGGCCGTATAAAGAGCGTCGTCGGAGCGGGCAATAAACTGGCCCGGGGGCTCCCCGAAATCAAACGCTCCGACGCCGATGGAGATGGTAATTTTGCCTAAATCCTCGCCGGTCTTGCGGTTGACTACCTTCTTGCCACTCATCCGTTGGCGAATCTTCTCGGCCAATTTCACGGCATCCTTGAGTCCCGTGCCCGGCAGGATGATGCGGAATTCCTCGCCACCGTAGCGGGCCGCCGTGTCCTGTCCCTTAACGCACTGGGTGAGCGTCGCGCCAAGGAGTTTGAGGACTTGATCGCCCACCTCGCCTTTTCGGGATCATTGAACGCACCATATCACAGGCCGGCCACAAAGCATATCCACGCCATTTTTCCGGCCCCCGAAAGCCCCTTTCAATAACCTCTTGACAGGAGACGATCGGACGACTAAATCCTTGGCACTTACTTCGCGGGAGTGCTAACAAACTCCTTAATCTTTTTATATTTCTCAGCCTATTGATGGAGGATGCAAGATGAAATTCAGGCCGCTGCATGATCGTGTGCTGGTCAGGCGCATCGAACAGGAGCAAAAAACGGCGGGCGGAGTCATCATCCCCGACACCGCGCAGGAAAAGCCCATGGAAGGCGAAATCGTCGCCGCCGGAAGCGGCAGCCGCCGCGACGACGGTGCCATCGTGCCGCTCGATGTCAAATCCGGCGACCGGATTTTGTTCGGCAAATGGTCGGGCACGGAAGTCACGGTCGACGGCGAGGAACTGTTGATCATGAAGGAATCGGATCTTCTTGGCGTCATCGAAAATGGCGGCAAGAAAAAAAAGAAATAGGCTTGGCCCAAGATATAAGGATTAAGGAAAATGGCAGCAAAAGATGTTAAATTCGGCGCCGACGCGCGTACGCGATTGCTTGCCGGCGTCGACATTCTGGCCGATGCGGTGAAGGTAACATTGGGTCCGAAAGGGCGTAACGTGGTTCTCGACAAGGCTTTCGGCGCTCCACGCATTTCCAAGGACGGGGTGACCGTGGCCAAGGAAATCGAGCTCTCGGACAAGTTCGAGAACATGGGCGCGCAGATGCTGCGCGAAGTGGCGACCAAGACCTCGGACGAGGCCGGAGACGGCACCACCACGGCGACCATTCTGGCCCGGGCCATCGTTCGCGAGGGCACCAAGGCGGTGGCCGCCGGCATGAACCCCATGGATCTGAAACGCGGCATCGACCTTGCTGTCCTGGCGGTGGTCGAGGAGTTGCGCAAACGCTCCAAAAAGGTTTCGACCAGCGCCGAGATCGCCCAGGTCGGCACCATCTCGGCCAACGGCGAAAGCGAAATCGGCGATTTCATCGCCCAAGCCATGGAGAAAGTCGGCAATGAAGGCGTGATCACGGTCGAAGAGGCGAAAGGCCTGGATACCGAACTCGACGTGGTCGAAGGCATGCAGTTCGACCGCGGCTATACTTCGCCCTATTTCATCACCAACGCCGACAAGATGTCTTGTGAAATGGAAGAACCCTACATCCTCGTCCACGAGAAAAAGCTGACCGGTCTGCAGCCGCTGCTTCCCGTGCTCGAGACGGTGGTGCAGTCGGGGCGTCCGCTTCTGGTCATCGCCGAGGATATCGAAGGCGATGCCCTGGCCACCCTGGTGGTCAACAAATTGCGCGGCGGCCTCAAGGTGGCGGCGGTGAAAGCGCCAGGTTTCGGCGACCGCCGCAAAGCCATGCTCGAAGACATCGCCATTCTGACCTCCGGCCAAGTCATCAGCGAGGATTTGGGTATCAAGCTCGAAAACGTCACCCTCGATATGCTGGGAACCGCCAAAAAGGTGCAAATCACCAAGGAGGAAACCACGATCATCGAGGGGGCCGGCAAGAAATCCGAAATTAAGGGGCGCTGCAACCAGATCCGCGCGCAGATCGAGGAAACCACTTCCGACTATGACCGCGAGAAATTGCAGGAACGGCTGGCCAAACTGGCCGGCGGGGTCGCCGTTCTTCGCGTCGGCGGCGCCACCGAAACCGAAGTCAAGGAAAAGAAGGACCGTGTCGACGATGCCCTTCACGCCACCCGCGCGGCGGTCGAGGAAGGCGTCGTCGCCGGCGGCGGCGTGGCCCTGCTTTACGCCGCCAGGGCGCTCGACAAGGTCGAACCCAACAACGACGACCAAAAGGTCGGCGTCGATATCATCCGCCGCGCCCTTCAGATCCCGACCCGGCAGATCGCCGAGAACGCCGGTGAAGACGGCGCCGTCATCGCCGGCAAGCTTTTGGAAAACAAAAGCTTGACCTACGGCTTCGACGCCCAGACCGGCAAATACACCGACATGGTCGCCGCCGGCGTGCTCGATCCCACCAAGGTGGTCCGCACGGCGCTTCAAGATGCCGCTTCCATCGCCGGCTTGCTGGTCACCACCGAGGCCATGGTCGCCGATAAGCCGGAGAAGAAAGAGATTCCGTCCATGCCGGGAGGCGGCATGGGCGGCATGGGCGACATGGGCGGTTTCTAGATCGCCGGCCGAGACAAGCCAACCACTTGCCAGGGCCGCATCCGATGGATGCGGCCTTTTTTTTGCGTTCAGCTCGGGCGAAAACAGCCGGCGCGGCCAGCGGATCATCCGCCGGCGGCCAGGAATCCCCTTGTCTCGACCACCGCTTCGGCAAGGCCAAGACGGCGGACCGCCACATCCTCGGGAAAAGCGCCAGCCAGCCGCGAGGGCAGGCCCCGATCAAGCAAAACGAAAACCCCGCGGTCGTCGGCGCGCCGCACCAGCCGCCCATAAGCCTGCTTGAGCCTGAGGCGGGTCAGCATGTCGTCGTAACCGCGGCCGCCGAAGGCCTGCCTTCGCGAACGATGCAGGATATCCGGGCGCGGCCAGGGCACCCTGTCGAAAACGATCAGCCGCAAACTGCGGCCCGGCACGTCGATGCCGTCGCGGACGGCGTCGGTGCCCAAAAGACAAGCCTCCTCCTCGGCGCGGAAAATATCGATCAGCGTCCCGGTGTCGAGACCGTCCACATGCTGGGCCAGCAGGGACAGTCCCGCCGCCTCGAGGGGGCCGGCGATGTGGCCGTAGACCCGCCGCAGGCGGACAATGGCGGTGAACAGCCCCAATGCCCCGCCGCCCGCCGCCAGGAACAGTTCCCGGTAAGCGGCCGCAACCTGGCGGATATCGTCGCGCTTGACGTCGGTCACCACGATGATCCGGGTCAGGCCGGCGTAATCGAAAGGCGAGGGCACCAGGGTCTTGACCGGCGAAGCGGCAAGATGGCGCGCCCCGGTGCGCATCTCGGCGACGTCCCAATCGGAATCCTTGTCGCCGGAGTTGTCGCGGAGAGTCGCCGAAGTCACCAGCAACCCGTGCGCCGGTTGGGCGACGATCTCGGCGAAGGGACGAGCAGGATCGATCCAGTGGCGGTAAAAGCCGACGTCGATGTCGCGCCCGTCGGCGCGCTCGACGCCGAACCAGTCGACGAACTCGCTCGGCGTCGGTCCTTCCAGGGCCTCGAGCATGGCACGCCAAGCCCGCAGCTGTTGGAGGCCCCGCCTTTCCAGGCCGCGGCAGGTGGCTTCGATGCGCGAACGGGCGGCGCTGTCCAGGTCGTCGGCCTCGGCGTCAAGAAGATCGGCGAGGGCCTCGATGAGGGCGGCCAGGGGCTTGTCCAGCCGGGCCAGCGCCGCCGCCAGCGCCGCCGCCGCCGCAAGCAGGCCGGCAACGGCGGGCCGCGGGCCGGTTTCCAGGCTGTAAGGGCTTTCGCCTCCATGCTTGCGGGCGTAGACCTGTTGGCGGACACGAGCGAGGAAAGTCTCCGCCGGTCCCGTTGGGCTGTCCTCGGCAAGGCGTTGGCGCCAGCCGGCGCCCGGCAGGGCGCGCGCCGCCAGCAAGACCTCGTGCAAGGCCGCCGCTCCGTTGCCCGCCACCAGGTCTTCAATGCGCCTTTCGAGCCCCGGCGAGCGGGTCCGGCTGCCTTTTTCGGCGCCGACAAGCCAGCGCCTGAGATCCGCCGTCTCCATTCCGCTCAGATGCGCCGAGAAGACGCCGTCGGCGGTATCGAAGAGATGGTGTCCCTCGTCGAAGACGTAGCGGCTGGGCAGATAAGCTTCGTCGCCGCCGAAGACCGCCTGGACCATGACCAATGCGTGGTTGGCGACGACGATTTCGGCGCGTCGCGCCCGCCGGATGGTGGCTTCGATGAAGCATTTGTTGTAATGGGGGCAGGCCGAATAGATGCACTCGCCGCGGGTGTCCGTTAGAGCCGTTGTCGGAGCGCGGCCCAGGAGAACGGCCAGCCAAGCCGGAAAATCGCCGCCGAGCATGTCGCCGTCGCGGCTCGCGAGCGCCCAACGCGCCATCAGCCCCAGAGCCGCCGCGTCCTCGCCCGAGACCGTCAGCCGGGCCAGCGCCTCTTCGAAATTGAGCAGGCAGAAATAGTTCTCGCGGCCTTTGCGGACGACCACTTTCGCCGCCTTCTCCGCCGCATCGGGGTAGAGCCGGTCCAGCTCCCCGTCCAACTGGCGCTGCAGATTGCGGGTGAAGGTGCTGATCCACACCGGTCCTTTGTTCTTTTCCGCCCACAGGCTGGCCGGCGCGATGTAACCCAGGGTCTTGCCGACGCCGGTGCCGGCTTCGGCGAGAACCATTCGCGGCTCGCCGTCGCGGTCGCGGGGCCGAAAGGCGGCGACGATCCGCGATGCGTAGTCGGCCTGCTGGGGCCGCTCTTCGGCTTTGTCGCCGAGCAGTTGCTTGAGCCTTGCCACCGCTTCGCCGGCGTCCACGGGATGCTCGCCGGACGGCGGCTCCGGCGCCCGCTCCTCCCATTCCGGCAACCGGTTCCAAACCTTCAGGCCGTCGGCCGGGTCGCGGGATGGGGCCGTTACCTCCGATTTCAGCGCCGCCAGCACCGCCTCTCCCCAGGGCCAGCCGCCTCGGGCCATGGCCAAGGCGACGGGCCGGGCGTCTTCGCCGGCGGCGGCCAGTTCGGAAAGCAGGGCCCGGGCGGCGGCAAACAGAGTCTCGGCCTCCTTTTCCCGGGAGCCGGGAAGGGGCAGGCCCAAAACCTCGGCCAGGCCGCGCGGCGTCGGCAGGCAGAACCAGGCCGGGCGGACGAAAGCGAACAGCTCCAACAGGTCGAAAGCGCGAAACGGCTGGCATCCCAATCTTGCCGCCGCCGCCGCCGCGTGGCAGACCAGCGCCGCGACGCCGCCGCTGGCGCGGCGCGCCGCTTCCTCGCGGGCCAGGGTTTCGACCTCGCCGCCGGCGCTCAGCCAAAGGGCGTCGCGGACACCGGCGATAAGGGCGCCGGCGGCGGGCGGCAGGAGGTCGGTCTCGGCGCGGGCGGCGGAGGTCATGGCGGCGAGTATAGTGGCGGCGCGCCCGCCGGGCCACGGGCGGGACGGAAAGGTTTCCCGCCGACACCTCTTTCCCCCCCTTGCCGGTGATGGTAAGGGTTGGGAGGTCACCGTCACTCAGAGCCTATCCGAACAACTG
>JAUXMA010000102.1 GCA_030623425.1 Rhodospirillaceae bacterium | reverse complement strand
GGTGATCGGAAGCGGCCGGGAGAATTGAAGCGGCACTAGAGCCTGTTTGGGAAGTTCATCACGGATTGCGCCGCGTTTACAAGGTCTTGGGCGTCGTCGGCCGCCGTTTGCGATGCTCCAGCATCGCGGCACACCGCCTTCCTAGCCCAAGACCTTGTAAACGCGGCGCAATCCGTGATGAACTTCCCAAACAGGCTCTAATGCCGCTTCAATTCTCCCGGCCGCTTCCGATCACCGCCTCCAGGAACCACGCCCGCAGCCTTTCCGTCAGTGCCCCCGGCCGGCCGTCGGCAATGGCCATTCCGTCCACCAAGAGCAGCGGCCGGATCGCCAGGCTGTTGGTGATGAAGGCTTCCGAGGCGCGGCGCAAATCCTCGCGCCCCAGTGACCGTTCCTCCGCCCCGACACGGTCGATGACCTCGGCCCGCATGATTCCCGGCAGTGCGCCGTCGGCGACGGGCGGCGTCACCGCCCGGCCGTCGATCACCAAGAACAGGTTGGCGGCGGCGGTTTCGGCGATGCCGCCGGCGGTGTTCAGCAGGACCGCCTCGTCGGCGCCGCGCTTGTCGGCCTCCATGCGGGCGAGGACGTTGTCCAGACAGCTGATGCATTTGCACCGGCAAAGCGGCGAATGCTCGTTGCGGCGGGTCGACGCGGCGATGATCGCGCTGACCGGCGAAGGCGGCATGTCGTCCGCCGCCTCGGCGGTAATCAACAGCGTCGGCCGGAGCCGGTCGGGAGGCAGCAGCCCGCGCCGGGCGGGCCCTCGGGTGAGGGTCAGGCGGAGAACGCCGTGGCCGATGGCATTGGCCGACAACGTTTCCTCGACAGCGGTCGCCAGCGCCGCCTTCGATATCGGCACCGGCATGCCGAGCACCGCCGCGCCGGCCTCGAGCCTGGCCAGATGGGCGGCCAGCCGGAGCGGCGCGGCGTCCCTGGCAAGAATCGTCTCGAACAGGCCGTCGCCCAGGGTCAAGCCGCGGTCGGCGGGGTCGAGGCGGGCTTCCGAGGCGGCCACCAGTTCGCCGTTCAAGTGGACCAGCATCGGTATTCTCCCTCGCCATCGAGACAGGCCAACAGGGCGCGGATCTTGGTGATAGCCTCGCCCCGTATTCCGCCGCCGGATCGGAATCGGCGACGATGCCGTGCAAAGCTTGGCCGGAACGGCGGTTTTTCTCAAGCTCTTTGCCATTAGAGCATTTCAAGTTTAGTCGGCAGCGGGCCGGTGCCGATTCTTATTAACATAGGCATGCTCCAATCGCCGGTTTTCGGGCGGCAAGACCACACTCCATGAGCGTTGACGCGGCGCCTCCTCCCTTCCACACTCGCGCTCATGTTTACCTTCGGCATCGCCGGCGGCGAGCAGGGCTTTGACCCGTTGCTCCTGCTGCTCATCGCCTTGGCTCTCGAAGCCTACATCGGCGAGGCCGGCTTGTTGGCGAAGGTGGGGTGGCATCCCGCCAACGCCACCGGCGCTTTGATCCACACCCTGGACCGCAAGCTCAACCGCCAACACCGCGGCGATCTTGACCGCGCCGTGCGCGGCGTCCTGGTGACGGTGGTTGGAGCCGGCCTTTCCTTGGCTCTCGGCTGGGCCATTGCCTGGCTCAGCCAGAACCATGCCTTCGGCTGGATCGTGGAAACGGTGCTGCTGGTTTTACTGCTCGATCAACGCGGTCATTACGATCATCTCCGCGCCGTCGCCGGCAAGTTGGGCGAGCAAGGGTTGGAGCCGGCCCAAGAGGCGATGGCCCGGATCGCCGGCGACGGCGGACGTCCGGTTGACGGCCACGGCGTCGCCCGCGCCGCCATCGAATCCTCGGCGCGGAACTTCTGCGACGAAGTGGTGGCGCTGGTTTTCTGGTACCTGCTGTTCGGCTTTCCCGGCTTTCTGGTCTGCAAGGTGGTCTGCATCATGAACGCCCGGATCGGCCACCGGACCCCCCATTACCGCGCTTTCGGCCTGACGGCGGCGCGGCTGAACGACGCGCTGGCCCTGATCCCGGCGCGGCTGGCGGGGCTGTTCATCGTCATCGCCGCCCTGTTCACGCCCACCGCCAGACCTGGGCAGGCCTGGAAAATCATGCTCCGGGACGCCGGCAAATATCGCAGTTACAACGCCGGCTGGCCGATCGCCGCCGTCGCCGGCGCCTTGAACCTGACCCTTGCCGGGCCCCGCCGCCTCGCCGAAGGCACCGTCGCCGAACCCTGGATCGGCGGCGGCAGCGCCCGGGCGGCGGACAAAGACATCCGCCGGGCGCTTTATCTTTATCTCGTCGCCTGCCTGGTCAACGCCATGTGGGTGGCCGCTTTCGCCGTCGTCCGCTTGGCCTTGCCGGGATGATGCCCACGGCCATTTACCGGGCAACGGCGAGCAGGCTAAAATGCGGCAAGAACGGCTCTCAGCGGATCGGCTTTGCCGTTGGAATATTTATTCCCCAGGACGATGGCGCGGGGGGTGGCGCCGGCGCCGTAGAAAGCTTCGTTGAGGTCCCGGCGCCGGGCCAGAACCGCCCCTTCCAGGGAAGCGCCGGCGAAAACGCCGAGTTTCGAGTTTGCGAAGGCAAGCACATCGGCGCCCAGGTTGGTGGTGGTCGAGGCTTCCATGCCCAGGCCGAACAGGCCGATGGTGATGCCGGCATCGGCGCCGAGCTTACCCTGGCGATCCAAGATCGCCCGCAAGGCCTTGTCGTTGCGGATCACCAGAACGATCTCGGTGTCCTGGAGACCGGCCTGAATGCCTAAGCTGGCGCCGCCCATGGTGTAAAAAGCGGGATATCCCCATTTGCCGTCGCCGGCGCGGGCGATGAGAACGCCGTTGCCCGCCTCGGCGCCGACAAAGAACCCGGCCTTGATCACCGTCGGCAAGACGACGACGGCCTTGGCGCCGGGGATGTGTCGGGCGAATTCCTTGAGCTCCGGGAAATCCTTGAAACGCTCGACGGTCTCCGTCGCCCGGTTCACCAGGTTGCGTGCCACCGTTGCCGGATCCTGGCGGAATTCGACGCAGGACGAAAGCCACAAAGCGCCGATGAGAACGGCGGCGGGAAAGATCAATTTATGGCGCACGGTTTCCGCCCCTCGGTGCCATCGCGGGAGAACCCTTTGCCCGCGTCGGCGTTACTAGCCGAACGCGGTTTTCCCTGTATAGACCGGTAAAATGAAAAAGGCTATTCCCCCTGCTGCAACAAAAGGCCCTTTTTGCGGGCGGTGTGAAACATGAACAGAAAGAAAGCGCAGGACAGGGCCAGATAGATCACGTTCAAGGCGACGGCGGCGGCGAAAAAATCGACGCGGAACACCTGCTCGAAGAGCACTCCACGCATGCCTTCGAAAACATACGCCGACGGCAAGGCCCAGGCCACCGGCTGCAGCCAGCCGGGCAGGGTGGCGATGGGGTAGTAGATACCGCTGATCGGGCCGACCAGAAAGATGCCGAGCCAGCAAAGCGATTCCGCCCCCAACCCGTAACGCAGTACCAGCGCCGAAACGACAAGTCCGACGCTCCAACCCATGATCAGCAGATTGGCGAAAAAGGCGATCAGCGGCGGCCCCAGTTGAAACACCCAGACATCGAAAAAGGGCAAGGCCAGAAAGGCCGCCGGAGTGACGCTGATGATTGTGCGGATGAAGCTCATGATCAGCAGCGAGGAAACCAACTCGTAAGGACGCAAGGGGCTGACGAAAAGCTGGCCCAGGTTGCGCGACCATATCTCCTCGATGAACGAAAGAGCGACCCCAAGGTTGGACCGGAACAGCACGTCCCAGAGCAGAACCGCGCTGATCAGGACCGCCGCCGCTTGCGCCACCCAGGTGGAGTGCTCGAGGAAGAAAGTGGTGATGAACCCCCACAGCATCATTTGCATCGTCGGCCAGTAGGCGAGCTCGAGCAGCCGCGGCCATGACCGCCGCAAAACATAAAGATGCCTGAGCAACAGAGCCGCGACCCGCCGCCATGAGAACACTTCGCGGGCGGCGATGATGTCCGATGCGTCGCTCATTGCGCCACCGCCGAGAAGTCTTTCCCGGCGACGCCGCTCGGCTCGCGGGCGATGCTAAGGAACACGTCTTCCAGGTTGCTTTTTCCGTGGCGTCCGATCAACTCCGCCGGCGTTCCCCGCTCGACAATGCGGCCATCGCGCATGATCAGGATATGATCGCAGAGCCGCTCGACCTCGGCCATGTTGTGCGAGGCCAAAATGATGGTCGCCCCGGTGCGCCGCCGCCAGCTTTCCAGGTAAGCGCGCACCCAGTCGCCGGTATCGGGATCGAGGGACGCGGTCGGCTCGTCCAGCAGCAACAAACGGGGCTCGTTGAGGAGCGCCTTGGCCAGCGCCACCCGGGTTTTCTGACCGGCCGAAAGTTCGCCCGTCGGGCGGTTGAGAAAGGCGGTGATCTCCAGGTCCCGGGCGAGTGCCCGCAGCCGTTCCGGTATTCGGTCGAGGCCATAGAGATGGGCATAGACGGTCAGGTTCTCGGCGACGCTCAGGCGGCGCGGCAGGTCCACATAGGGAGACGAGAAGTTCATCCGCCCAAGCACCCGGTGGCGGTGACGGAGAATGTTTTCGCCGAACACGGTGACCGTGCCCGAAGTCGGCAGAAGCAAGCCCAGCAAAATGGATAGTGTCGTCGTCTTGCCGGCGCCGTTGCCGCCGACGAGCGCCGTCGTCGACAACGGAAGAACTTCAAAAGAGATTCGCTCGACGGCCCTGACCTCGCCAAAATGCTTGGTTAGGTTGTCGACGATGACAACGGGGGATGCGGAGACTTTTGTCATGGATTTTCCGCCTTTTTTAAGAAAAAGGCGTTTATTCCATTTCCTCTTCTTCTTCGCTTGCGCTGCGCTCCATCCGCCGTTTCAGTCGCAACAGCTCCCGTCTGCGGATGTCCTCGGCGATCAAGTTCTCGACAAAGCGTCCCTGATAATACGAGATGCCCACCGACTGGCCGAAATCGACGGCCTCCCGATTGTCGACACGAGAGAGGATGACCCGGTTGCCGCCGGTCCGCCTGACCAGGTCGCGGATTTGCTCGTGCATCGCCTCGCCGCGATCGATCATGTCGGAATGCCAGACAAGTTTTACAAAATCGGCGCCCAGCCGTTCGCGGTCGATCATCGCCAACGTTTGGTGGGTCATGCCGTCAAGGCAAACGCGATAGCCTTTGTCCTGGACGAACTCGCGGGCGAACAGATAGGAGCTGAGATCGGCGAAGATATCGAGATTCTGCAATTCGATAATCATGGCGCCGCGGCGGCCGGCGCTGACGTTGCCGTCGAAAGTCTGAAATTCATCCGACAGCAAGGTGGAGACGTTAAGGTTGAAACTGATGTCGCCGGAAATGCTGGCATTGTCGGTTTTGATCAACATGGCCAGCATGCGGCGATCCAGCGTTTGGGTCAGATGTTGGAACAGCCAGCGATTGGACGCAAGGTTGACGCCCGGCAGCAAGGTCTCGCGCAGGTCATTGATGGAAATAAACATCTCGCTGAAAAACTGTTCGGGAACCATGTTCTTATCGACATTGCAGATGTATTGGCGGCGCACCAGATTGGAAAGATCGGTGCGCGCCAAGGCGGTCTCGACCCGGCCCAATATTTCGGGCGTTATGGGTTCGCCTTCTTTTTGTTTGGCCTTGAGCAGGGCCCGGGTGTCCCTGCGGCCGAGAGTTTCCTTCTCTCGTTTTTGCTCCACGTTGACCAGCCTCTGGACCAGATGCAGGATCTCATCGAATTCCTTTTCGGCGTCGTACCAGGTGGCGAATTCGGCGCCATTTCCCTGTTCCCCGTCGACCAGAGGGTCGTCGTTGAAAAGAAACCGGACTTTGCGCACCGCTGTTTCTACCTGTGGCCGCGCTTCATCCTTGTAGACGAAAAAGAGATCCGAGCTTTTCAACGAAAAAAGTTGCCCTTGCATCGTCTTGACCATGCCTTCGAAGTTGCTGGCGGCGGTACGGATATGCTGCTCGCGGCGGTTGAACGCCCTCAGCTTTGAAAGATGAACGTGAACGACTTTGCGCCCACCTTTGTGCTTCTCCAGACGGTGGATGTAATCCAACAACAGGTTTTCCTGGCTGGGCAGCCGTTTGACGCTTTCCGGTGATGTCGCCATGATTTCAGTAAGAGCCTATCCGAATAACTGAAGGCGGTTGTGACGTCTCTCCTTGCCCCGTGGCTAGGCTTGAGGGGAACCGTGGCGCCGGTGGCGCCGCGTAAGTCCCCGAAAGGGTGCGCCGTGATGGAAAACCATCACAAGCAGCATCCGACGCCGGCCACGGGTCAAGG
>JAUXMA010000221.1 GCA_030623425.1 Rhodospirillaceae bacterium | reverse complement strand
GATCGTTACGCCATCGAAAGAGAGAAGGTTTGGCGCCAGCGCGCTTCCCTCCGCCAATTACCTTTAGAGGTAATTTCTCCGTTGCCGGGACCGCTGATCGGAACCAATGAGGGACCGGATGAGCTCAAACGCCGCGTCCCTGGCGCCGGACTAATGACTCGGTTGAGTTTCACAATTGAGATATGCTTTATCACCCATCTCTATTCTTGCCTGTCCGCCTCTTCCTGGAATCCTATGGATCCGGCCGCCTAACTAATAATGAAGACAGCAGGGAGAGACATGATGAAACGTTTAGTGACCGCGGCCGCGTTGATCGCCGGAGCCCTGTTGCCCGGTCAGGCCCAGGCGGCCTGTGGCAAGGTCATGATCGCGGATATGAACTGGCCCTCGGCCACATTCATGGCAAATGTGGACATGCTCATTCTTAAGCATGGCTACGGCTGTGACGCGGAGCTCGTTCCCGGCGACACTATGCCAACCGCTACCTCGATGATCGAAAAGGGAGAACCGGACATCGCTCCTGAACTGTGGAGCAATTCCTTCGCCAAGCAGCTCAAGAAGGGAACCGCCGAGAAGCGTCTGCGCATCGCCGGCAAGTCCCTCTCCGATGGCGGCGAGGAAGGGTACTGGGTACCCAAGTACATGGTCGAAAAAGACCCCACGCTCGCCACCATCGACGGCATCAAGAAGAATGCCAAGCTGTTCAAGCATCCGGAGGACCCGGACAAGTCGGCATTCGTGGGCTGCCCGGCCGGCTGGAACTGCCAGATCACCAGCGGCCACCTGTTTAATGCGCTCAAGCTTGCCAAAGCCGGCTTCGAGCTGGTCGATCCCGGCTCGGCGGCTGGCCTCGACGGCTCCATCGCCAAGGCCTACGAGCGCAAGGAGCCCTGGTTCGGTTATTACTGGGCCCCGACCGCCATCCTAGGCAAGTATGAGATGGTCAAGGTGGACTTCGGCAGCGGCATCGATGAAGCCCACTTTATGGCCTGCATCAGCCAAGCCGACTGCGCCGATCCGAAGCCGACCATGTATCCCCCGTCGCCGGTACACACGGTGACCACCGAAAGCTTCGCCGGAGAGGCGCCGGAAGCCTATAAGTACCTGACCAAGCGGGCTTTCACCAACGCGGACATGAACAAGCTCCTGGTCTGGATCGAGGAAAACCAGGCTGACGGCGAGACGGCCGCGATCTACTTCCTCAAGAACCATGAAGCGCAGTGGACCCCATGGCTTATGGCGGACGTCGCGGCGAAGGTGAAAAAAGCCCTCGCCGGCATGTGAGGACGTCGCCCCCCCCGGCAACGCTTCGCCCCGGGGGACCCGATCCCTTTGGCGATACCGGATTATTGGATTGACAGATGGCTGATTCATCCTGGTTGACCGAATTCCCGAAAATGGACCGCGCCAGCCTAGTCGCCTTGCGCAAGTATCTGGACGGCTCCTATCGGGAATTTTCCAGAACCTACGGCGACATGATAGAATCGTTCTTCGATCCGCTGCTCTATTTCCTGGTCTGGTTCGAGAAGCTTCTGCTGAGTACCCCCTGGCTAGTGGTTCTCCTCATCCTTGTCGGTCTCACTTATGGGGCCAGCCGGTCGATCAAGCTGTCCCTCGGCGTCACCGTCGCCTTCCTGCTCATCGGCTATTTTGGTATGTGGGAAAACACCATGCGGACGCTGAGCATGATCACCGTGGCGACGCTGCTGTCGATCGCCGTCGGCATCCCCATCGGCATCATGATGGCGCGTTCCGATCGGGTGCGGGGCATCGTCACGCCGATCCTCGACATCATGCAGACCATGCCCGCCTTCGTGTACCTCATTCCCGTGGTCATGCTGCTCGGCATCGGCAAAGTTCCGGGGATCATCGCGGTGCTCATCTACTCAATTCCGCCGGTCATCCGGCTCACCAACCTTGGCATCCGACTGGTTGACCGGGAAGTCCTGGAGGCGGCTACCGCATTCGGCGCCAACCGGACACAACGGTTGTTCAATGTGCAGCTTCCTCTGGCCATGCCGACCATCATGGCCGGGGTCAACCAGACCATCATGATGGCCCTCGCCATGGTGGTCATCGCCTCGATGATCGGCGTCAAGGGCTTGGGCCAGCCGGTCTTGAAATCGATCACCAACCAGTACTTCACCATGGGCCTGCTCAACGGCCTCGCCATCGTCGCCATCGCCATTATGTTCGACCGCGTCTCACAGTCCTACGCCAAGCGCAGCCAGAAACACCTGGAGGGCATGCACGCTGACTGATCCCCTGATCCACGTCGAGAACCTTTACAAGATATTCGGAGACAACCCGCGGTCGGTCATGCCACTGGTCCGTGAGGGGCGCTCGAAGGACGACATCCTGGCGGAAACCGGGCACACGGTAGGCCTCAAGGATATCAACCTGGAAATCGACAGGGGCTCGATCTTCGTCATCATGGGCCTGTCCGGCTCCGGCAAGTCGACCCTGATCCGCCATTTCAACCGCCTCATCGATCCGACGGAAGGATCCATCCACGTCGACGGTACCGACGTGATGAGTCTGTCGCGGAAGGACCTGGAGGAATTTCGCCGCCACAAGATGTCGATGGTCTTCCAACGCTTTGGCCTCCTGCCCCACCGCACGGTGCTGGAGAACGTCGCCTTCGGCCTGACGATCCAGAAGGTCGCCAAGGCGGAACGGGAGGAAAAAACCCGCGAATGGCTGCGCACGGTCGGCCTGGAAGGCTACGAGGAGAAGTACCCGTCACAGCTCTCCGGCGGCCAGCAGCAGCGCGTCGGCCTCGCCCGCGCTCTATGCACGGACCCGGAAACCCTGCTCATGGACGAGCCTTTCTCGGCGCTCGACCCCTTGATCCGTTCGGGTATGCAAGATCAACTGATTGAACTGCAGGACAGGCTGCGCAAAACCATCATTTTCATTACCCATGATTTGGACGAGGCGCTACGCCTAGGCGACAAGGTCGCCATCCTCAAGGATGGCGGTCTGTCCCAAGTTGGCCGCCCGGAAGAGATCCTGCTCCATCCGGCGGACGACTACGTGGGAGCTTTCGTGCGTAACGTGAACCGGGCGCGGGTGCTGTCCGTTGATGTGGTCATGAAGCCCGCCAGATATCGCCTGACCACGGTGAACATCGACGAGGCCCTCAAGCAAATGCGAGGCTGGAAAGAGGACTACGCCTACGTTTTCCACGAGGGCGAATACAGGGGCGTGGTCACCCAGGAAGCACTGGAGGACGCCCGCGAAAAGTCAAGCGGCTCCCTCCCGCATCTGCACGAGATCGCCGAGGAAGGTCCGACACTTCAGCCGGACACGGTCCTGCAGGATGCCCTTCCGGCCACTTTGGATTCGGAATATCCGGTGCCGGTAGTCTCGGAAGAAGGCGAGTACCACGGAACCCTTTCCAAACAGGACATGGTGGAAATCCTTGCCAACAGCAACGCCGAACCTTCCAACAGCGACAACAAAACCGCGGCCTGATTGGCTGCGCGGCGGCCGGCTTATCGAGGATGCCGGCGGCGCCAACGGACCGCTGGCCAGGACGGCAATATGGCGGCGGTGGGGATTCGCCGGGCGGAACGTCTCAGGCGACGCCGGCCAGCGCACTGGGGACGCCGAACTCCCTTTCCGCGTAAACGATCAACCTGGCTAGGCAGTTGGCCAGCGGCTGGTCGTTGGTATCGATCACCAGCTCGGGGTTTTCCGGGGCTTCGTAAGGGGCGGAGACGCCGGTGAAGCCGGGGATCTCGCCCAGCCTGGCTTTCCTATACAGGCCCTTGGGATCGCGCTTCTCGCAGGTTTTC
>JAUXMA010000154.1 GCA_030623425.1 Rhodospirillaceae bacterium | reverse complement strand
CCCATGAGGGCGCGGATGGCGGTCGGCGCGGTGTAAAAAATCGTCACCTTGTACTTGTCGCAAATTTGCCAGGGCCGCGACGCGTCCGGATAGGTGGGGAGGCCCTCGTAGAGCACCATGGTGGCGCCGTTGAGAAGCGGCGCGTAGGCGATGTAGGTGTGTCCGGTGATCCAGCCGACGTCGGCGGCGCACCAGAAGATGTCGTCGTCGCGACAATCGAAGATGTATTCATGGGTCATCGAGGCGAAGACGCAAAACCCGCCGGTCGTGTGTACCGCCCCCTTGGGGGCGCCGGTGGAGCCGGAGGTATAGAGGATGAACAAGATATCTTCCGCTGCCATCTCCTCGGGCGGGCAGTCGGCGGAGGCGGCGGCCGAGACTTGGTGATACCAGTGGTCGCGGCCCTCGGCCATGTCGATGTCGTCGCCGGTGGCCTTGACGACGATCACCGTCTTCACCGTCGGGCAGTTTTCCAGGGCCTTATCGGCATTGGCCTTGAGGGGGATCTTCTTGGTTCCGCGGCGGCCGCCATCGGCGGTGATGAGGCAGTTGGATTCGCAGTCGCGGATGCGCCCCGCCAGGGCGCTCGGGGAGAAGCCGCCGAAGACAACGGAATGAATGGCGCCGATGCGGTTGCAGGCCTGCATGGCGATGACCGCCTCGGGGATCATCGGCATGTAGATGGTGACCACGTCGCCTTTTTTGATGCCCTGGTTTTTCAAGGCGTTGGCCAGGCGGCAGGTCTGCTCGTGCAGTTCCTTATAAGTAACGGTCCTGTCGGTTCCCGGTTCGTCGCCTTCCCAAAGGATGGCGGCCCGGTCGCCGCGCTTTTCCAGGTGGCGGTCGAGGCAATTGAAGGACGCGTTCAAGGTGCCGTCGTAAAACCATTTGATGCTTACGTCGGGAATGGTGAAGTTGGCGTCCTTGATCTTGGTGTAGGGTTTGATCCAGTCGATGCGCTTGCCGTGTTCGGCCCAGAATCCCTCCGGATCATCGATCGAGTGCTGGTACATTTCAAGGTATTTTTCATTGTCGCACAAAGCCGTGTTGGCGATGTGTTCGGGAACCGGAAAAACTTGCTCGTCCGACATGATCTGATGGCCTCTTTGTTGTAGAATGCAAACGCTTCGGCATATCCGCTGTCAACGGGCGAATCCTGTTTCGCGGAGCCAGCAGAGGGAATTATCCAAAAAATTGCCGAAGTGACAAGTCGCCAGCGAAAAAATACGCCGCCGCCGCCGATTAGACCAGCCAGCGGGCCATCGTCAGGCCAGCGGAAAAATTTGTTTGTAGGGGCGGATGACGACGCTTTCGAAAATTGCCGCCTTGTTGAAGGGATCGCCGCCGGCGAACGCTTCCGCCTGGGCGCGATCCGGGAAATCCATCACCAACAGGCTGCCGACGCTGTGGCTTTCGTCTTCGGCCAGCAATGGCCCGGCGGTGACGATGTGTTCGTTAAAGGAGCGGAGGTAGGCCATGTGGGCCTCCCGATGGTCCTTGCGGACGTCCGCCTGGTTGGGTTTGTCGATGCAGACGAGGGCGAAGATCATCGCTCATTCCTCCATCGGGAAGACTTTTTTCCACCGCCGGATGGTGACGGTTTCGAACAAGCCGGCTTGCCGGTAAGGGTCGCCGGCGGCGAAATCCTCCGCCGCCTTGCGGTCGGCGAAATCGAGGATGAGAACGGACCCGTTCATGTCTTGGCCGTCCTCGCCCGACGTCGGCCCGGCGACGCAAATCCGCTCCTTGAAGCGGCTCAGGTAGTCCAGATGGGCCTCTCGGTTGGCGGCGCGAACTTCGGCGTGGTCCGCCTTGTCGACGCAATCGATGACGAAAAACATAAGCTCTGTTCCTTAAAATCCGAAAATGTCCACACGGTTAGAGTTTCCCGTTTGCTAGGGAGTCGGTGCCAGTATCGACGGCGAGCCCCCTTCTGTCGAGGAAACGGGAAAAGCGATCGTAGGGGTACAATTTGGCTGACGCAGGCCACTAGGCTGTGTACTCTTAAAACCGAGGGTCTGCTTACCGCCGCATTACGGACCTTTGGAAGCTCCGCCTCGGAGTGCCGCTTCTGTTAAGGCTTGTCGGACGCCTGCCGTGGCTGGGCGGCTGCCGCGAACTCGGTCGGCGGGCGTCCGACAAGCCTTAACATAGAAGGTCCATCGCAGTGGAGTGAGGGGAGACAGGATAATATAAGTTCAACCTTCGTTCGAACTAGTATCTGTCTCGTTTTGTGGCATTTCTTGCTTATCGTCCACGGCCGCTTTTTTTAGTACATAAGTCTTGGCCACAATATCGTGCATTCCTCGTTTGCGCTGGTTAAATGCAATTATCAGATATCCAATCCCATTGAAAACAAATGAAATACTTTTTGCGAATTCCCGACCTGTCGCATGCCAAAATGTCAGGCGTCTTTCCTGCTTATCCACGACTATCACGCCGCCGCACAGCTTGCCCACCGTCGCTAGCAGTATAGAGCTTGCCATAATGGCGGGGTAAAAGAACCAAAGAATGAACAATGTTACATTTCCTAGACCACCCAGATAGTCCCGGGTCATGCGAGTGTATTCCAAAGCAGAAAAATCAGAAATTTCGGTAACTTTAGGCGTTCCAAAGACATACGTAATCGTCATGACCGTTACAAATATTATAAAAACATCTATGGCCGCCGCCACAACCCGGAGCCAGAACCCACCGTAACGCATCATTTATCCCTTCCCCGCTACATGTCCCACGCAAATCGGATGGTATCCCGTCATTCGGCGGTATACCTTGGATTAGGTGCCTTCAATCAGCATCGAACACCATAGCCCTAACCCAAAGGGGATTCCGGTTTGAACGGCCGCGACAGCAGCCCGGTGATGGCGGCGTCGATATCGGCGTAATGATTGAGCACGCCGTCGATGGCGGTACAGATGGGCATATCGACATCGAGGCGCCGCGCCAGATCGGTGACCGAGGAAGCGGTGAAAACGCCTTCGGCGACCGACGCGCGGCTTTCGAGTATGGCTTTCAGGGCCTCGCTCTGGCCCAAGGCGACGCCGAGGGAATAGTTGCGCGATTGCATGGCGGTGCAGGTCAACGTCAAATCGCCCAGTCCGGACAGGCCTATCAGGGTATCCGGATGGGCGCCCTTGGCGACGCCCAAGCGAACGATCTCGGCGAGGCCGCGGGTAATCAGCGCCGCCCGCGCGTTTTGCCCAAGATTTCTCCCCTCGACGATGCCGCAGGCGATGGCCAGCACGTTTTTCACCGCTCCGCCCAATTGCGCGCCGATCAAATCGTCGGTCCGGTAAATGCGTAAGCGCGACGTGCCGAGGGCGACAGCCAGTTTCTCGGCCAGTCCGGGGTCGGCCGAGGCCAGCGTCACCGCCGTTGGCATGTCGCGGGCCACCTCGGCGGCGAAAGTCGGACCGGCCAGCACCGCGAAAGGAACGCCGGGCAGGGTTTCGTCCACCACCTCGCTCATCAGGGCGCATGTTTCGAGTTCAATTCCCTTGGCGCAGATGACGGCGGGCACGCCGGGGGTCCAGACCGGGGCCAGGGTTTGGCATACCCCTCGCAAATGTTGCGCCGGGGTCACCAGGAGCACCGCGTCGGCCGCCGCCGCTTGCGCCGGATCGGTGGTCGCTTCGATAGCCGGGTCGAGGTCGATGTCGGGAAGAAAATAGGGGTTTCGGTGGTTTTGATTGATGGCTTCCACGACCTCGGGTTCCCTGGCCTGGATGACCACCTGGCGGCCGCTCCGCCGCGCCGCCACCGCCAGGGCCGTTCCCCAGGCACCGCCGCCGATGATGCCGATTTTGTTCATCGCTCTGTTATACCTTGGATCGATGATAATGGTCCATCATGCCTTCACCCCCGCTCCCGCCGCCGGCGGCGCGTCGGGGTCGAGCGGCCAGCGCGGCCTGGGCGCGAAATCCAGGCCGTCGGTAAGGCCCAGGCGCAGCCGTTCGATCCCGGCCCAGGCGATCATCGCGGCGTTGTCGGTGCAAAGGGCCGGCGGCGGCGCCACGAGGGTGATGCCCCGGTCCGCGCACAAGGCTTTCAGACGGCGGCGCAAATAGCGGTTGGCGGCGACGCCGCCGGCGACCACCAGGGTCCGGGTCTGGGGGCGAAGGGTGAGGATCTCATCCATGGCATGGATAGAGCGGTCGATGAGGACGTCGCCGGCCGCCGCCTGGAACGATGCGCAAATATCGGCGATGTCGGCCTCTGCCAAGGGACCGGGCGGCAGGGCGGCGATGGCATGGCGGACGGCGGTCTTGAGGCCGGAAAAGGAAAAGTGGCATCCAGGACGCCCGTGCAGGGGGCGGGGCAGTCGGAAGCGCCCTTCATCGCCGCTTTCGGCGGCGTTTTCCACCGCCGCGCCGCCAGGAAAACCCAGTCCCAGCATTTTCGAGACTTTGTCGAAAGCCTCGCCGATGGCGTCGTCGATGGTGGTGCCGAGACGGCGGTACCGGCCAACCCCCTTGACGACGAGCAACTGGCAATGGCCGCCGGAGACGAGAAGCAGAAGATAGGGAAAGGGGACATTGTCGATCAGCCGCGCGCTCAGCGCATGGCCCTCTAAGTGGTTGACGGCGAGAAAGGCAAGGCCGTGGACGGCGGCGATGGCCTTGGCGGTCATGACCCCGACCATGACCCCGCCGATCAGGCCCGGCCCGGCGGTGGCGGCGACGCCGTCGAGATCGGCGAACGACACCTTCGCCTTGGTCATCGACCGATCGATCATGCGGTCGATGTGTTGCAAGTGGGCGCGCGCCGCGATCTCGGGGACGATGCCGCCGAAAGGCCTGTGTTCCTCCAACTGAGACAGCACATGGTGGGCAAGAATCCGCGCCTCGCCGGTGACCACGGCGGCGGCCGTTTCGTCGCAACTGGTCTCGATGCCAAGGACGATCATCTAGTGCTCCGTCTCATCTATAAGGTACCCATACGACGGCCCTGCAAGGCTTCCGGCTAGGAGCGCGGTGCATTGCCAACCATTTGGCATGGGCCAAAGCCGTG
>JAUXMA010000236.1 GCA_030623425.1 Rhodospirillaceae bacterium | reverse complement strand
TGCCGAGACCGATGAACCCCAGCATCAACGGCAGCATCAGGGCGAACATGATGGCGATGATGCCGCGCTTGTCGCCGACGAGCGCCGCCAAGCCCGGCCGAATCGGCCGGCGGCGGAAACCGGCGGCGGGTTCGTTTGCCGGGAATCGCGGCGAGTCTGCGCTCATGAGATACCTGTTTCGTTAGATGTTGGCGAGTCCTCGGCCGGCATTCGCGAAGCGCAATCGAAAACGAGCGATCGACGCGGCCATTCGGTAAAAGCGACCGATCGAGGGCTGGCAATTTGTATATGTAGTATACTTAAATCTGGGTTAACTGTCAGTGACAAACATCACCTGGAGGGGGCTCTTGATCGCCGAATCCCACTTTTAGGAAAGCACTTGAAAAATAGGCCTGTTGTTTCAAGTGGAATAAATGGTCGGCGAAAAACGTTTATTAGAAGGTGATTTGGCGATTGTTATTCCGAGGACTGTATCTTGGCCTTGTATTTTAGTACGGCAAGACATATCAATATATCATCGAATCTCTATCTTGCCGGCCATATTTGGGAGTTTCATCTCTTTCATGATGCTTTCAACCTTTTCAAGGACATTTCGCGCCGCTTTGCTGCTTGTCTTTTTGGCCGGATGCGCAAGCGAGGAAGAGGCGGTAATCTCGGAATCCCTGCTCAACGCGGCGATAGAGGCTCAACGAAATCTCAACTACGCGGTGGCGGCCAGCCATTTCCGGAAATTGCGGAACCGGCGGCCGGAGGACCTGGGCGTGTTGCTGGGGCTTGCCAGGAACCTGCGCTATATGGGAGCCGCCAACGAGGCCGTGCGGGTTCTGGAAGAAGTTCGCCACACCTTCGCCGGCTTGGCGGTATTCCATGTCGAATGGGGAAAAGCGAAGCTGGCTGGGGGGAAAAGCGAGGAAGCGGTCGAACACTTCAAAACCGCCCTTGAAAAAGATCCCGGCAACTGGGAAATCCATTCCGCCATGGGCATCGCCTATGATTTGATGTTGTCGTTTGACGAAGCCAGGAAAGCCTACCGCAAGGCCCTCGAATTATCCAAGGACAACCCGGCCATTCTCAATAACATGGCCATCTCGGCGGCGCAGGCAGGGGATATCGACGCGGCGATCGTGATGTTGAAGCGCGCCGCCACCATTGCCCGCCATAGCCCGCAACTTCGCCAGAACCTCGCTCTTTTCTACGGCATCAAGGGCGATTTCCACGAAGCGGAGGCGCTCTCCAGAATGGATCTGGACGAGGAAGCGGTCCGCAACAACTTGGCCTTCTATAACCGCTTTCAGTTGAAACGCTAATCACCGGTAACTTTTTTGTCCCTTTCGGCCGATGTGATTTGGCCATTTGCCGCGTGTTTCATGGCCTGCTTGCGGGTGCGCCAGAATCGTAACGCCCGTTGCGCCGATTCGATCTTGATCCTGTTGTAAACGCCGAGCAAGGCGATCCTGGCGTTTTCCGAGCGCGTGCCGTCAACGTCGGTGAGCAATACCAAATTGGAGAAGGTCACTTGATCGATGCCGATGGCTTTGCCGACCACCGCCAGCATCTCGCCGCTTTTATCGAAAACAATCCGTCTGGCCATGGTCAAGTCGATTTTGGCCAGGCGGGCGATAGCGGCGACGAATTCCGGGATTCTCCCTTGACGCACCAGCGCCGCTAGAAGCCGCACATTCAATTGATTCAATCGCTCCTTTCTCAGAACGAACTTTTCCGCCGGGCTCAGGAGTTCCTCTTGATCCTCGGCATCGAGCCACGAGCGCGTTTCTTCCAGCATTTCGTCGACTTGGTCCTCGCCGAGATCGGCGGTGGACGACAAGATGTGCTCGCGAAGAGCCGAAGATACAAACCAGAACATCTCGTGCATCAGGTCCGGCGGCAAGTCATGGCGCGTCGCCAAAGGTTCGTGCAAGGCTTCGTTATGCCTGGACCGAGCCACCATGATCTCCATGGAATTGCGCGGAATGACGGCGCCCTTGTTGCGGGCAAGCGATGCCAGGACTTTGTCGTCGCCTCTTTCGACCAGGGACCCGGCGACTTCCCCGTCGACTTTTTGGCGCAGGGAAATCGCCAGAAGATGTTCCTGGCTGTGCCGTTTGACCATTTCGAGGAGGTCGGCGTTTTGGAGCACGTTGCTGTTGATGAGAATCGGCCGCGCCACCTCGATCTCGTCATTGGCCAACATGCTCACCAACCGATGCGGCGCGGCGTCGATGGTCGAGAGCTGCTCCGCCAAGTGCTCGCGCACTTTCATTTCCAGCTCGAAGGCGACCTTGCCAATGATCGCCGCGAAATGATCCTTTTCGCGCTCGCTCAATTCCTCCGGCGCTTCGAGGAACAGGTCGGTGACCTCTCTTAGCAGGTCCCTGCGCTTGTCAGGCGAGCCTTCCTTGGCAAATCTGGCCAAGCTTTCCAAATGGCCAAATTTTTCGCTCATGGCGGCGCCGACAACAAGAAGACAAGCGACATCCCCGTGGGCTGGTTAGCCTCGGCATGGTTGGTGGGAAACCACATGAAAAAAATTCTATAAAGCATGGAAAAAGCTATAAAACAGGCTCCTTCGCGGGGGCGGGTAAATGCCATGAAAAGAGCGGATTCGCACCCGCTATGAAAGCATTACCGGGTTTCATGGTCCAGAGAAATAAACGGATTTGATGATTCCGCATTGCCAAAAATAGGCTGCCTTGCGAAAATAGGCAGCCGCTTTTTCAAGACAATCGTGGGCCGCGTTGCAAGGCATTTGGGTTTTGGCGGATAGAACTTCTTATTTCGACGAACAGGCAAGAAGCCTTGCCGGCATCTCCGTTCTCGCCGAGGTGCCGCCGAAAATGATTGCCGATCTCGAGAAAAAATGCGAGTGGCTGGAGTTTGTCCCCGACGACATCATCCTCGACATTTCCGATACGTCGACAAACCTTTACTTCGTCGTCAAGGGAAAGGTCAAAGCCGTGGATTTCATCAGCGAAAGCCAGCAAGTCGCCTTGGCGGAACTCGGCAAGGGGAGTTCCTTTGGCGAACTGGCGGCGGTCGACCTGAAAAAACGATCGGCGCGGATTACGGCTGTCGAACCGACCCTCGTCGCTTCCTTGTCGAGCAAGGAATTCCGGAACCTTCTGATCGCCTGCCCCGAAACGGCGTTGGCGTTGCTGAAAAGGTTCGCCGGCTACATCCGCACCCTGAACACGCGGCTGACCTCTCTCAGCACCCTGTCGCCGCATCAGCGGGTTTATCATGAACTCCTGCGTATTGCCGAGCCCAATACCATGGGCGACGGATCATGGATCGTATCGAATGTTCCCAATCACGCCGAAATCGCCGATTGGATCGGAGCGGACAAAGACATCGTGGCGCAAGCCATCGGCAAATTGGCCCGTGACGGGATCGTCGAACGCAAGCACAAAAACCTCATCATCAAGGACCACCCCCGTCTTCAGCAGCTGGCCGATCAACATTAAGGAAATTCGGTGACAGCATACTAATTTTCGTCTTTCCGCTTGTTTGGAAATGGCAAGGCTTTTTGGCCCATGCCAAATGGTTGGCACTGAAAATTAGTATGCTGTCACCGAATTTCTCCAATCGCCAACTT
>JAUXMA010000042.1 GCA_030623425.1 Rhodospirillaceae bacterium | reverse complement strand
CGGAAATCACGGCCTGCGTGACCCGACCGGGCAAATTTGTCGGAAGAAAGGGCCGGCGGGCTCTCGGACGATATCCACCAGCTGGAGCTCGAAGCTAAGGGCCTTCCCGGCCAGAGGATGGTTCAAGGTAACCGTCGTCTCGGAGAATCCGGCCACGGTCAGGATTACCGTCTCGCCTTATTGACTGGTGGGCCCGCGGGGCCCCGCGTATGCCTGTGCCATGAGGCTTTACCCTTCTCGAACGCGGGGATGAAATCATACGTCGTCCAACCGGCCATGGTCGACAATGCGAGACTATTTTTCCTGCTCTTCTTGCTCCCCGGTCTTCTCGGTCTTCTCGGTCTTCGTTTTCTTCGACCGCTCTACCTTCGCCTCCCGGCGCTTGCGGCGCCTTTCGGCCTTCACACGTTCGCGTTCCCGGCGCTCGAATCCGTAATTGGGCTTACGTGGCATGGCTTGCCCAGCCGGACGAGTGGCGGCGCGCGGCCATCGAATGAAAGGGTAAGAGGTCTTGCCTCCGCTCCCTTTCGGACAAACATACCGCTATGGATAGGATAGGTCTGATCCCTCGTCTCAGTCGAGGGAGACGATGTTCTCGGCGGCGGTCTTTCCGTTCTTGCCGGAAATGAGTTCGTACTCGACCTTCTGGCCCTCGCGGAGGGTTGACAGACCGGCACTCTCGACGGCGGAGATATGGACAAAGGCGTCCTTCCCGCCGTCTTCGGGTTCGATGAAGCCGTATCCCTTGACCGGGTTAAACCATTTCACAGTTCCAACAGCCATGAGTTATCCTTGCCTTATGTTGCTTACGTCGTGCGCTCCACGCGAGAGCGCTTGTTCTTGGTGTCACAATTCACGGAATAGCCGAGCTAGACGTCGTAATATGCTAAATCTCAAGTAGTACGCTAATCTCAAGATACGCCAAGGCATGTGGCGCCAATGGACACCTAGTATAGGACGTGACGCCGCGATTGAAACCTTTATTTTTGATTTTCTCCGCCACCGGCGGCCTAGTGGCCCGTCCGGACCGGATGCCCTTTCCGACCCTTATGCCTGCTTGTTCTTCAGCACTTCACTGAGTTCCTTGAATTCCGGCGTGCCGGCGCGGCCTACCCATTCAAACAGAACCATTTCCGTGGTGACGATCGAGACGCCGCCGTCGCGCAGACGATCGAGGGCCAGCCGGCAGTCTTCCGCCGAACGCGATGAAACGGCATCGGCGACGACAAAAACCTCGCGGCCTTCATTGATCAGTCCGAACGCCGTCTGCAGAACGCAAACGTGGGCTTCGATCCCGGCGACGACAACTTGGGAACGGCCAAGATCTTGGATGCGTCCGACGCAACCGGCGTCCCCCATGCAGGAAAAATGCTCCTTGACCATCAGCGAGCCGGCGGGCGCCAGTTCGGCCAGTTCCGGAACCGTCGGCCCGAGCCCTTTCGGGTATTGTTCGGAAACCAGAACCGCCACCCGCAAGCGGGCCGCCACTTGCATGAGCGTGGCACAATTGGCGATGACGCGTTCACATTCCTCGACAGCGGGCGCCAGCTTGGCCTGAACGTCGACGATCAACAGGCAGGATTGGTCGGCCGTGATCAGCATGGGCGGGTTCTCTAAATCGATTGCCAGCTGGGCAATAATTAATCCATGCGTCCCCTCTCGCCAAGACCCGGATGATATATCGGTGCGCCCGGGAAGATTGACAGCAGCCCCGGAAAGCCTAATATCCGGCACCAATGCTATATCCATTGGCGAATACCTTCCTTTGATCGCCGGTCGAATCGGACCGAATGAACTTTTCTGATTTAGGATTGAGTCAACAAGTCCTGCGCGCCGTCGGCGAAGCGGGTTACACCGAACCCACACCGATTCAGGCCGAGGCCATTCCCTACATCCTCATGGGACGGGACATCTTGGGTTGCGCCCAGACGGGCACGGGCAAGACCGCGTCTTTTACCCTGCCGATGATCGACATCCTGGCGGCGGGCCGGGCCAAGGCGCGCATGCCCCGTTCTCTCATTCTCGAGCCGACGCGGGAACTGGCGGCGCAAGTGTCCGAATGTTTCGATGTTTACGGCAAGCACAACAAGCTGAGCATGGCGCTGTTGATTGGCGGAACGTCGATCAACGATCAGGTCAGGGCCATAGACCGAGGCCCGGATGTGCTGATCGCCACGCCTGGGCGGTTTTTGGACCTTTTCGAGCGCGGCCGTTTGTTGTTGAGCGACATTAAAATCCTGGTTCTCGACGAATCCGACCGGATGCTGGACATGGGTTTTATCCCAGATATCGAACGCATCGTTTCCCTGCTCTCGAAAATGCGCCAGACCCTGTTTTTCTCGGCCACCATGCCGACGGAAATCCGCCGCCTCGCCGAGACCTTTCTGATCAACCCCAAAGAGATCTCCGTCGCGCCACCAGCGACGCCAGCCGAAACCGTCATCCAGGGGTTGGTGATGGTCGAACCTGGAAACGACCACCGGCCGAGCAGCGTTCAAAAGGAAAAACGGGCTGCCCTGCGTCGCCTGATCAACGCCGAAGGGGTTAAAAACGCCCTCATCTTCTGCAACCGCAAACGCGACGTCGGGGTTCTGTTCCGCTCGCTCGTCCGCCACGGCTATGATGCCTCCCAGCTGCATGGCGACATGGATCAGCCGGCGCGCATGCAAACCCTGGGCAGTTTCAAGTCGGGCGAGTTCAGGCTACTGGTTTGCAGCGATGTCGCCGCCCGCGGTCTTGACATCGTCGAAATGAGCCATGTCTTCAATTTCGACGTTCCCTGCCATCCCGAAGACTACGTGCACCGCATCGGCCGCACCGGACGAGCCGGCAAAGAGGGCCGCGCCTTGACCATCGCCGGACCCGAAGATGGCAAGCACCTGGAGGCGATCGCCAGACTGATCGGCAAGAAAATTCCCCGCCTCGCCATGGACGGCAGTGGCGCCGGCAGCCTCGAGACGGTCCCCGGCAAAGGCCGCCGCCGCCGTGGACGGCGGCGCAAACCCGGCGGCGAGGACGACGGCAAAAGAGGCGCCAAACCGGTCCATTCCCCCAGCCTCCGCAAAGAACGGCATGGCCAAGACGGCCATGATCATGGCAAGCCGACGGTCGGCATGGGCGGCCATGTTCCGGCTTTCCTGCTTCAGCCCATCACGGCGAAGAAAAGGAAAAAATAAGCCGTTAGACCCCACGTCCAGATCGGACATGGGGTCTAGCTCTCGGCCGACGGATCGGCCATCAATTTGGCGAAAGCGGCGACTTCGTCGCTGACGCAGGCCTCGGCCTTGGCCTCCATCTCCCGGTAGCGCGACAGGACTTCCCGGCCCAGGGGCGTCACCTTGGCGCCGCCGCCGCCGGGTCCGCCGGTCGAGGTGGTCACAAGATCGCCGTGAAAACAGCGGTTCATGGTATCCACCAGCATCCACGCCCGGCGGTAGGACATGCCCATGCGCCTGGCCGCCGCCGAAATCGAACCGCACGAGGCGATGGCTTGCAACAAATCCACCTTGCCGGGACCAAGAGCGGTGGCCGATCCGATGAGAATTCGGACCCGAGGCCGTATTTTGCCGGACCTAGTGGCCTGTATCATCTAAATTGCCCCCTCTCTGTTCATCAAAGGGTTGATGGATGGGGATGTCAATATTCGGGCTTGCGCCGGGCCACCGCCGTTCGGGCACTTGACCTTGGTCCATTAAACACTCCTCCTCCCCCCCCTTGGTGTCCGTGTCGAGGAATTGGCGGCGGCGGTTTTTTTACTCATTTTTGGCCGAGAAGACGCTCCGCCTCGGCCAGGTTCCCGGGGCTGTTGATGTTGAAAAAAGGAGCGCGGGGATGGCAGGCAAAAACAACCTGAACGAGCCGGTAACGCGCTGTCCACGCATCGATCTTGCGCAAGCCTTCCTCCACCACCGCTCGCCTCAGTGCGTCGCCAAGCCGTAGCGGCCATAAGGCGAAAACCGGGTGCGCGCGGCCGGCGGATTTGGCGCAGGCCATGTCGGCGCTTTCGGCCTCGACCGCCGCCGCCAGGCGCGACACCAAGTCGTCGGGGATCAACGGCGCGTCGGTGGCAAAAGAGGCCATCCAGACAGTATCGACAAGGTTTTCCGCAACCCATTCGAGACCGGTGAGAATCCCCGCCAGGGGCCCGGCGAAGTTCTCGACCGCTCCCCCGTAAGTCACGTCCGCCACCACCTGCAGACCGAACCCCCGGAAACGGGCGGGATCGCCGTTGGCGTTCAGCAGCAGAGCCGAAACCTGAGGTTGCGCCCGTTCGATGGCATGTTGCAACAGCGGCCGCCCGGCCAATGGCATAAGGCATTTGTCGCCGCCGCCCATGCGCCTGGCCCGTCCGCCGGCGAGAAGAACGCCGGCAAGGGATTCGGAAACCTTGCTCACCCCAATCCTTTTCTTATGCCGATCGCCGCCCCCGAAAGCCCCCGTGGCGGCGCCGGCGTCCGCCGCTAAGTCCAGGGTGGGTTTGGGGAACAACTGAAACTATGGGGGTTTCAGGGCGCAACTACAAGCCGGCGAAAGGACAATCGCCTCGGCCTTCGTGGGACCGATGTTCATGCATTGCATAAAACTGTTATTATTGACGAATATTCTCTCTCAAGCCGGTCATGCCACCACGGCCGCGGAAAATTGCGAAGGAAACGGCCATGCCCGAATTCGGCGCCGCTTTTGCCGAGGCTTTGTCGCTGGTTATACGCCTCGACCGCGATCTCGCCGAAATCGTTTGGCTCTCCCTGAAAGTGAGTTTGGCGGCGGTGTTCCTGGCCACGGTCATCGGCATGCCCCTGGGCGCGGCCGTCGCCCTGTTCCATTTTCCGGGGCGCAAGGCGGTGATCGTCGGGCTCAACGCCCTGATGGGCCTGCCGCCGGTGGTTGTCGGCCTGATCGTCTATTTGGCCCTGTCGAGGGCCGGGCCATTCGGCGTCTTCGGGCTGCTGTTCACGCCCGCCGCCTTGATCGCCGCCCAGGTCCTGCTGGTCGTCCCCATCATCGCGGCGCTGACCCGGCAGGTGGTCGAGGATTTGTGGGCGGAATATTCCGACCAGCTGCGCTCGTTCGGCGCCGGGCCGGGCCGGGCTTTGACGGCGCTTTTGTGGGACGGGCGGTTCACCTTGTTGACGGCGGTGCTGGCCGGGTTCGGCCGGGCCTCGGCGGAAGTCGGCGCGGTGATGATTGTCGGCGGCAACATCGACCACGTCACCCGGGTGATGACCACCGCCATCGCGCTCGAGGTCCGCAAGGGCGATTTGGCGCTGGCGCTGGGTCTCGGCGTCATCCTCATGGTGCTGTCGCTGATCGTCAACGGCGCCGCGTTCCTGATCAAGGATACGGTGGAAACGCGCTATGGGTGAGGAATTCTCCATTTTGCCTTTGGAACTCGATAATGTTTCATTCGAGGCTGGCGGCAAACGCCTGATCAAGGACCTTTCCCACACTTTCGAGACGGCGCTGCGTACCGTCATCATTGGCCCCAACGGCGCCGGCAAGAGCCTGCTTTTACGCCTCTGCCACGGCCTCATCGGCGCCAGCGCCGGACGGATCGTCTGGCACGGCGCCGGCGACCGGGATCCGGCTCCCTATCAGGGCATGGTTTTTCAACGGCCAATCATGCTCAGGCGCTCGGTCGCCGCCAACGTCGATTACGCCCTCGCCTTGCGAGGCATTCGGCGCCGGCAAAGGCCGGTCCTCGTCGACGAAGCGCTCGTCCATACCGGGCTTAAGCGCTTCGCCCGCCAACCGGCGCGCCTCCTTTCCTTCGGCGAACAGCAAAAACTGGCGCTGGCGCGGGTGTGGGCGCTTAAACCCCAGATCCTGTTCCTCGACGAGCCGACGGCCAGCCTCGATCCGACGGCGACCCATACCGTCGAGGAAATCATCGCCGCCTTCCACGCCGCCGGCACGCGGATCGTGCTGACCACCCACGACCTGGGCCAGGCGCGGCGCCTGGCCGACGAGGTCCTGTTTCTGCACCGCGGACGGCTACTGGAAAAGGCTCCGGCGGCCCGCTTCTTCGCCAAGCCCGGAAACGATCTGGCCGAAGCCTTCATCAGGGGCGAGCTTCTGTGGTGGCGGCGCGGTATCGACAGGCGCGAAAAACCGGCAGGCGAAAAGGCCATCGATTGACCCGCATGATGATCCGCTTTTGGCTGGCGGCGGCGGTAGCGTGCATCTGGCCCGTCCAGGCCGGGGCCGGCGACGGAAAAACCTTCATCACCGTCGCCTCGACCACCTCGACCCAGAATTCGGGGTTCTTCGCTCACATTTTGCCCCTGTTCGGGAAGAATACCGGCATCGAGGTCCGCGTCGTCGCCGTCGGCACCGGCCAAGCCCTGCGCCTGGCCCGCCGGGGCGATGCCGATGTCCTGTTCGTCCACCACGGGCCGTCGGAGGAGAAGTTCGTCGCCGCCGGTTTCGGGGTGAAACGCCACGACGTCATGGTCAACGACTTTGTCATCGTCGGCCCCGGCGACGACCCGGCCGGCATCGGCGGCATAACGGACGCGGCGAAGGCCGTGCGGAAGATCGCCGACGCGCCGGCACCTTTCGTTTCCAGGGGCGACGACAGCGGCACCCACAAGAAGGAACAGGAGCTTTGGCGGGCGGCGGAGGTCGACGCCGCGGCGGCTTCCGGGACTTGGTACCGGGAGACCGGATCGGGAATGGGGGCGACGCTGAACACGACCGCCGCCATGCGCGCCTATACGCTGACCGACCGGGGCACCTGGCTCGGTTTCAAGAACAAGGTGGGGATGCGGGTGCTCTCCGAAGGCGACCGGCGCCTTCTCAACCCCTATGGCGTTATCCTGGTCAATCCCGCCCGACATCCGCACGTCAAAGCCAAACTCGGCAAGATCTTTATCGATTGGCTGATCTCGGCGGAAGGCCAAGCCGCCATCGCCGCATTCCGGATCGACGGCCGGCGGGCGTTCTGGCCGAACGCCGCCACGGCAGGCGCCAGCCGCTCCGCCATCGGCAAAAAAAACCCGCAACCCGGAACGGTCAACCGCAGACCGTCCGGGAAACGGGGCGTCGAACAGTTGCCTGACGATCCTTCTGAGAGAAGGAAGTAGTGGGGGGAGGAAAAGATCGACAGATTCACATTTGTGTTCGACCAGAGAACATATATTATAAACGACTATGCCGACAACTAGCAATAAATATAATTTTACTTAAATTTGTTTCAAATTTTCGTAAAATTTTATCCAATTCGATATTTTTCCGAATCGGCATGCCGGTTGCCGCGCCGCCGGCGCAATTTCCCATTGGCGTTCATCCGGCCCGGGTTCTGGGATCGCGCCGACATGTCACCGCCAAGCGGCTATTGCGCTGTACTGTACTGTACTAGCCACGCCCGAAGAGGCGAACCATGACGCTGTCGGCTCTGCAGAGACGGCGGTCCAGGAACCGCCGCGTCCTTTCCTGATCCGGGGACCCGTCCCGGGACCAGACCGCCAGGGTCGCCAGGAAAAGGGCGGTCAACCCAATTTCCTCGATCTGGCGGCGGCGGCCGCCGGCGTCCAGACCGGCGGCATCGCGCAGCCATTGGATCAGGCGCGACAGGTTGAAGATCATCGGCACCCAATGGTGGGGATGCGCCGCATACATCTTGACGTCCAGCATTTCCCTCGTCACCCGGCGGTGGCCGGCGAGGCTGTCGAACCAGCGCAACAACAGAATCCGCAACCGTTCACGGGTCTCGCGGCCGGCGAAATCTTCATCCGTGGGCGCCAGCATGGCATCCAGGGCGCCGCCGAACCAGAAATTGGCGACGGCGTCCAGATCGCGGAAATGACTATTCACGTCGGTGAGTGCGATGTTCAGTCTTTCCGCCACCTGACGCAGGCGCAGCCGTTCCCAACCGTTTTCCTCGGCCAGATCGAGGGCGGTGTTGAAAATGAGGGTTTTAATCTCTTTTCGTGCCATGTTGCTGTCGGAACCCCCCCCCTCTTTCCGAAATCACTATAGACCATCTGCCCGCCCATTTCTCCTTAAATCTGCGCACTATAGCGCATTTTGTGGACGGGGGCAGCCGGTGGTCGCAACCTCGGAATCCGGCCCCGGAGGTGAATTACCCCCACAAAAGTTAGGGACGACATTTCCGCCATTCGCCGCTATCCTGTTTGAGCGTTATATACGGATGAACGCAACGCCTGGAGTTCCGGGCGCGACGGCGAAGGATGAACAAGGACTGGCCATGATCGATCCGTTCGGGCGCAAGATCACCTATCTCAGGGTCTCGGTCACCGATCGTTGCGACTTTCGCTGCACGTACTGCATGAGCGAGCAAATGACCTTCCTGCCCAAGGCCGAGGTTCTGACTCTGGAGGAGATCGACCGTGTATGCAGCGCTTTCGTCAGCCGGGGCGTTCGCAAGCTGCGCATCACCGGCGGCGAGCCCCTGGTCCGGCGCAACATTATCAGCCTGTTCCGCTCGCTTGGCCGCCACCTGGATTCCGGCGCCTTGGACGAGATCGTTCTGACCACCAACGCCAGCCAGTTGGAACATTTGGCGCAAGAGCTTTTCGCGTCCGGCCTTAGACGCATCAACGTCTCGCTCGACACTTTGGATGCAGCCAAATTCCTGGCCATCACCCGCCGCGGCAAGCTCGATAAGGTTTTCGCCGGTTTGAAGGCGGCCAAGGCCGTCGGGCTCAAGGTCAAGATCAACACGGTGGCGCTCAAGGGCGTCAATGAAGACGAAGCCGACGATTTGGTGGCTTGGTGCGGCCGCCAGGGTTTCGACCTTACCTTCATCGAGACCATGCCTTTGGGCGACATCGGCGGCGATCGCACTGAACACTACATGCCGGTGACCGAGATCCGCCGGCGGTTGGAGCAAAACTGGACTCTTTCCGACATCAGCGACAACACCGGTGGGCCTTCGCGTTACGTGCGCGTCGTTGAAACCGGACAGAGGCTTGGTTTCATCACCCCTTTGAGCCGCCATTTCTGCGACACTTGCAACCGCGTGCGCCTGATTTGCACCGGCATTCTTTATATGTGCCTGGGCAAGGACGATTCCGTCGACCTACGGCCGGCGTTGCGAACGAGCGAAAGCGCCGGGCCGCTTTTGGCGGCCATCGATGGGGCCATCGCCCGCAAGCCGAAAGGCCACGATTTCACCATCGACCCCGGCAACGGCCGTCCCGCCATTGCCCGCCATATGAACGTCACGGGGGGGTGACAAGATTGCCAATCCCAGTGGTCCAAACCCGACATATGGTACCCATACGACGGCTTTCCGAGTTCATCCGGCTAGGCGCGTGGCGCGCCTGCCTGCGCGAAGCCGGAGCTTCGCTTCGGCAAAGGCAGGCCGTGATGCCTTCGCATCACAAGCG
>JAUXMA010000005.1 GCA_030623425.1 Rhodospirillaceae bacterium | reverse complement strand
TTGATGTCCTTGAACGGTATTCGGGCATTCCGGTCGTCCTTTCTTCTTGTTGCTCGTCGCCGCTGGGCCGGCAAGGATTACGGTCCATTTTATACCAACCTGCGTTAATAGAGACCCATTGTGATCGTGTTTCCCGCCCCCTCGGGGCGTCGGGAAGGCTTGGCGATGCGCCAACATCGCCGGCGCCTACCCTCCTACCGAGGAAACGGGAAACACGATCACAATGGGTCTCTATTAACGCAGGTTGGTATAAGGCGCTGCCGTCAGAAGGTGAAAGCCGAAAGCGGCGCGAACCCCGGCAATGTCGGGGTCGCGGCGTCAAAAATATCGCGGCTTGAAATGATTCCGCCGCGGCGTGTGAAAAGCGTACCCTTGCCGAGGGTATTCGTGGATCCGTTGCCGCCGGCGACCGTCACCATGCGTCCGCCCTCGGCCAGCTGATCGGAAATCTCCGCCGGCACGGCGGAAACGCCGCCGCTGAAAAAAATGACATCGTAGGGAGCCTGTCTGGGATAGCCTTTTTCCAGCGGCCCCTCGACGACGGCGACAGTGCCGATCCCCAATTCGGCCAGGGTGACGGTGGCCTTGGCCGCCAAGGTGCTGTCGCTTTCCAAGGCGACCACGGCGCTGGCCAAACGGTCCAGCACCGCCGATGCATAGCCGGTGCCGCAACCGATATCCAAAACCACGTCGCTGGGCTGAATCTCGGCGGCTTGAAAAAGGCGGGCGAGCACCAACGGCGCCATGAGGTAGCGTCCCTGGGCGATACAGACGGCCTCGTCGACATAGGCGATGTCCGCCATCGTATTCGGCACGAAGGCTTCCCGGGGCAATTCAGCCATCGCCGAAAGAACCAGGGGATCGGTCACCTGGTTAGGCTTGATCTGGCATCTCACCATGTTGACGCGAACACTGGCGTAATCCATCGCGACTCCGTTGGAGGTACTCATCAAAACATCGTTCGCCGGGCTATATAATCCGACGTGGCCGCAAACACAATGCACCTCCAGAGCATGCCCTTAGTCGATAAGAATCGGCGCCAGCCCGCCCCTCCGCCAGCGCAACCTTCGTTTGCTGGTTTCCGTTGCTGGAGCGGCCGGGTCTCGGCGCCTTGACCGGCGCAAATCGAGGGTCTAAGTTTCCTCTCCCCCGCCGCCTGGACGGGGATTGTCTCATGCGGGATTCCATGAGAGCCGTGGGGTTGGCGCGGTGGCGGAGTGGCTACGCAGCGGCCTGCAAAGCCGTCTACGCCGGTTCGATTCCGGCCCGCGCCTCCAGTTTAATCCGGCGTAGTTCAGTTGGTAGAACGGGGGACTGTTAATCCCTATGTCGCAGGTTCGAGTCCTGCCGCCGGAGCCAATAAGAACAAGGGGTTAGCCTTAACGGGCTAGCCCCTTGTTTCCTGTTAGCCCGATTTCAGCAACTCGGCGTCGGGAACTCTAGGGCACGTCTATGTTGATAAGAATCGGCATCAGCCGGCGGCGGCGCGCAAGGTGTCGATGGCGGCCTTGTAATCGCCGTGACTGAAAATGGCGTTGCCGGCGACAAAGGCGTTGGCGCCGGCCGAGACGACGGCCTTGATGTTTTTTTCGCTGATGCCGCCATCCACTTCCAGGTCGATGGGACGCTCTCCGATCATGGCGCGGATTCGCCGGACCTTGTCGATCTGCGAGGTGATGAAGCTTTGCCCGCCGAAACCAGGATTGACCGACATCACCAAGATCAGGTCGACTTTGTCGATGACGAATTCGAGCACCTGTTCCGGGGTCGAGGGATTGAGCGAAACGCCGGCCTTCTTGCCAAGGGAACGGATGAGCTGCAGGCTGCGGTCGAGATGCGGGTCGGCCTCGGCGTGAACTGTGATGATGTCGGCGCCGGCTTCGGCGTAATCCCGCAGGTATGGCTGCGCCGGATCGATCATCAAGTGGACGTCGAAGACTTTCTCGGTAACCGGGCGGATGCACTTGATGACCGGCGGACCGAAGGTCAGATTGGGGACGAAATGGCCGTCCATGACATCGATGTGGACGTAATCGCAACCGGCCGCGTCGATCGCCCGAACCTCGTCGCCGAGGCGGGAAAAATCGGCCGAAAGAATGGACGGCGCAATCTTGATGTCATTAGCGGCCATGCGTTTTCCTTAATAACTCTTGCCCCGGTAGACAACCATGCAAGCGCCTTGCGTCCGCTTGGCCGCCGCCGCCGCGTTGCCCCCATGTCCGGCGGCCCGGCGGTTAAGCGGAGACCACTAGTTTCCATTCGAGCCCTCCTCAGGCCGCGACCTTGACCTTCTCGCGCCAGCCCGGATAGATCTGGTCGGCATCCTGTGGGAAACTCTCGAAAGCCCCGGCCAGCTCGGGGTGGTCCTTGGCGTACTCGATCAGGCCGATGCCCTTTACCCAGGCCTCATGGCCCTGGCGTAGCGAGGTAGCACCAGCGAGCGCACCTTTATTGTGGCCGAAAACACCTCCACCGCAGGTCTGTATCACGTTGGAATGCCCCAGGTTATCGAAGAAACCCGCCAGACGAAGCGCGTTAATGCCGCCCGAGATAATCGAAGTACATGCCTTCATTCCCAGCCAATCCTGGTGAAAGTAGGGACCTTCGGCGGAATCCCGCTCCAGCATAAAGGTGATCATTTTGTCGTCCGGGACACCCTCCATCTTACCGAACCCCATGGTGCCGGTGTGGATACCCGAAGCGCCTTGCATACGGGCCATCTTGGAAAGCACTAAAGCGGTGTAGCCGCGCTTCGACTGCGCCGAGGTGACGGCGCCATGGCCGGCGCGATGGTAGTGCAGGAACTGATTAGGGAAGTTACGGCGCGCCGTGGTGATGGCGGTGGGACCGGCAACGTAGCCATCGACCAGGAAGGCCACGTGATCGGCATCCTCGCCGAAGGCCTCCAGGATATATTCTCCACGGGCGACGATCTCGGCGGGATCGTCGGCGGTGATGTTGGCGGAAAACAATTTGGCTTCGCCGGTCTCGTCCTGGACTTGCTTCATTACGCTGGCGACCGCCTGGATCGTTTCCTTGAGCGGCGCGAACACCTGATTGCCCTGGGGTTCGTCGTTCTTGACGAAGTCGCCGCCCAACCAAAACTGACGGCAGGCATCGGCGAATTGTTCCGAGCGCAGGCCCAGTTTCGGCTTGATAATAGCTCCGACCACCATCCCGCCATTGGTGAGCGGGCGGCCCAGGACGCGCCACATATCTTCTATATTTTTGGAAGGGCCGTCATAGAGCCGCAGATATGCCGGAGGAAAGAAGAAATCGTGCATCTTGGCATATTCGACGTCGGCCATTCCCTGGTTGTTACCGATCGTCAGAGTCAGGAAATTAGCTATCATGGCCCGCCCATCGATGATGTTCCGATCGAAAAGCCCGATTGGATAAGCGATTTTCATCAGCTCCGTTTTTTCGTTCGCTTCATAAACCAGGGCATCCATGCCTCGGGTGAAGTCGTCGGTGGTGCAGACTTCGACGTTGGTGCCGGTCGATGATTCGGCGGCAAAATGAGCAGCCGTTTCAACGTATCCGTACCCCGCCTTCTGCTTCATGATGTAAGCGCAAAGCACGTGGCTGCCACCGGCGATCAGGTCTTCTTCTTTTAGATCGAGATTGACGTAACGACTGGACTGGTCCATTTTTTTCTTACCTTTCTTTCAAAACACGAGGGTTCGGCACTCGGCGGCGGCGCCGCTTCCTCGGGATCGACGCTTTCCCGACTTTTGCGGCGGCGCTCAGTTGACGCTGGGGTCGAGAGCGCCCGATTGATAAAGCTCCGCCATCTCGGGCAGAGGGATGACCTTGATCTTGGAGGCGTTGCCGGCGGTGCCGAACAGCTCGTAGCGGCCCTCGCAAAGCTTGCGCATGGCCGCCATGGCGGGCTTCAGATAGGCCCTGGGATCGAACTCGGCCTTCTTCTCCATCAACACCTTGCGGATCTGTCCGGTCATCGCCAAGCGGTTGTCGGTATCGATGTTGACCTTCCTGACCCCGGTCTTGATGCCCTCGGCGATTTCCTCGACCGGAACTCCGTAGGTCTGCGGCATGTCGCCGCCGGCTTCGTTGATGATGTCCTGCAATTCCTGCGGCACCGACGAGGAGCCGTGCATGACCAGATGGGTGTTGGGCAGTTTCTCGTGGATCTTCTCGATGATGCCCATGGCCAGAATGTCGCCCGTCGGCTTGCGGGTGAACTTATAAGCCCCGTGCGAGGTGCCGATGGCGACGGCCAAAGCGTCGACCTTGGTTTTGCCGACGAAATCGGCGGCCTCGTCGGGATCGGTCAGCAACATGCTCTTGTCGAGCTTGCCCTCGAAGCCGTGACCGTCCTCCTTGTCGCCCTCGCCGGTTTCGAGCGAGCCCAGGCAACCGAGTTCGCCTTCCACCGAAACGCCGACCATATGCGCCATGTCGACGACCTGTTTGGTCGCCTCGACGTTGTATTCGTAGGACGACGGCGTCTTGGCGTCCTCTTGCAGGGAGCCGTCCATCATCACCGAGGAAAAGCCGTTGGTGATGGCCGACATGCAGGTGGCGGCGTTATTGCCATGGTCCTGGTGCATGCAGACCGGGATATGGGGATACATGTCGATAGCCGCCTTGATCAGGGCGCTGAGCACCGTGTCGTTGGCGTACTTGCGAGCACCGCGGCTGGCTTGCATGATCACCGGCGAATCGGTCTTGTCGGCGGCACTCATGATCGCCAGCATCTGTTCCATGTTGTTGATGTTGAAGGCCGGGACCCCGTAACCGTTTTCCGCCGCGTGATCGAGAAGTTGCCGGAGTGATACGAGTGCCATTTGAAAGTTCCTCCTTGGCAAAGCCGTTCTTGGCTTCTTCTTCTGCTAAGGTTAAGTGGGAAGCATAGCCAAAATTACAATTTCGCTTTCGCCTCGGCGACAACCTTTTCGGCGGTGATGCCGAAGTGTTCGAAAAGCTTGCCGCCGGGAGCCGAGGCGCCGAAACCGGTCATCCCGACGAAAGTTCCGTCTTCCCCCAGATAGCGTTCCCAGCCCATCCGCACCGCCGCCTCGACCGCCACCCGCACGGTGCCGGGACCGAGTACCCGCTGGCGGTAATCCTCGTCCTGGGCGTCGAACAGCTCCCAGCAGGGCATGGAAACGACGGCCGTCGGCACGCCTTCTCCTTGCAGCGCCTGGCGCGCGTCCATGGCGACGCCGACCTCGGAGCCGGTGGCGAGGAGGGTCACCTTGCGCTCGCCGCCTTCCGCTTCCGCCAATACGTAGGCGCCACTGGCGCAAAGGTTCTCGCCGCCGCCGTTGGCGCGCAAGGGTGGCAGGTTTTGGCGGCTCAAGATCATGCCGGAAGGAGTGCGTTCACTGCCCAGCGCGATCTCCCAGCATTCGGCGGTTTCCACCGCGTCGCAGGGACGCAGGACATTGAAGTTGGGAAACGCCCTCAGGGAAGCCAGGGTTTCCACCGGTTGGTGGGTGGGGCCGTCCTCGCCGACGCCGATGGAATCGTGGGTCAGCACGTAGATCACCCTGAGCCCCATTAGCGCCGACAGCCGCATGGCTCCGCGCATGTAATCGGCGAAAACCAGAAAAGTGCCGGAATAGGGAATGAACCCGCCGTGCAGGGCCATGCCGTTCATCATCGCCGCCATGCCGTGCTCGCGGACGCCGTAGTGCAGGTAACGGCCGGAGGAATCGGTTGGCGTGATGGCCTCGGTGCTGCTGGTCTTGGTGTTGACGGAACCGCTGAGGTCGGCCGATCCGCCGATCAATTCGGGGATCGCCTTGGTCAGCACCTCCAGCGCCTCGCCCGAGGCCTTGCGCGACGCCCAGGACGGCTTGTCGGCGGCAACCTTGCGGATGTGATCGCTCAAGGCCTGCCGCCAGCCGGCCGGCGGTTCGCCGTTGCGGAGACGCTCGAATTCGGCCCGTTTGGCGCCGTCCATGGCGGCCATCCGCCCTTCCCAGGCCCTGTGTTCGGCGCTGCCGCGGGCACCGGCGGCGCGCCACGCCGAAAGCACGTCGCCGGGAATGACGAAAGGAGCATGAGGCCAGTCCAGTTTTTCGCGGGCGCCGGCGATTTCCTCCTCGCCCAACGGCGCGCCGTGGGTGCTCGCGGTGCCGGCTTTGCTGGGAGCGCCGTAGCCGATAACGGTCTTGCAGGCGATCATTGACGGCGTATCCGTGCCCTTCGCCTGGCCGATGGCGGCGGCCATGGCGTCCGCATCGTGACCGTCGACGGACTGAACGTCCCAGCCGGAAGCCCGGAAACGGGCCAGCTGGTCATCGGATACGGTCAAGTCGGTGGAGCCGTCGATGCAGACGGAGTTGTCGTCCCAGAGGATAATCAGCTTGCCGAGGCCCAGGTGGCCGGCGACCGAGATCGCTTCTTGGCTGATGCCCTCCATCAGGCAGCCGTCGCCGGCAAGGGCGTAAGTGTGGTGGTCGACCACGTCGCCGCCGAAACGAGTGGCGAGCATTCTTTCGGCCAGCGCCATGCCGACCGCCATGGCGATCCCCTGTCCCAGCGGCCCGGTTGTGGTCTCGATGCCCTCGGCATGACCGTATTCGGGGTGACCGGCGGTTTTGGAGCCTAGCTGGCGGAAGTTTTTCAATTCATCGAGGGTTATGTCCTTATAGCCGGTGAGATAGAGCAGCGAATAAAGCAATATCGAGCCGTGGCCGGCGGAAAGCACGAAACGGTCGCGATCGGGCCATTTCGGCGCCGCCGGATCGAATTTCAGGAAACGGGTGAACAATACCGTCGCCATGTCGGCCGCGCCCATGGGCAGGCCGGGATGGCCGGAGTTGGCTTTCTGCACCGCGTCCGCCGAAAGAAAACGGATGGCGTTGGCAAGGTCTTGGTGGCTAGCAGTCATTCCTGATCACCCTTTTAAATTGCATGATGGCCAAGAGCCGCCTTCACAATATGAAAAGTTATCAGCAGTTGCGAGAGCGCCAATGGATGGCTCAAGGCCTGTTCATTTGTTCCGTCGGTGAATTTGCCTACGTTCTCGCGCAAATGCACGGCCTCGGGAATCAGTTCCCAAAGCAAATCCTCCATCAGCTTGGCCCGTTTATCATCTATGTCGCCAGAAATGTCGAGAACGTCTACCGGCTTGCCGTCGATATCCCGAGCCAATTCCAGGCGGAAGCCTTTCTTGCTGCCGGTTCCCAGGATCGGGGTCAGGTCCGGGTGCGGCAGGGTCGGTCTGAGGATATGACGGACGTTGAGATGGGCGCCGGTTTCCTGGACATTGCCAAGGGGTGGAGAAAAGCTCACTACCATGTCGGCGAAAGTCCGTTGCGGCTGAATGAATTCGCTGCTGCAGGTTTTCCGTCTTTCCAGTGATTGCATCACCGCGGCCGGCTCATAGCCACGTTTTCCGGTGTCGCGCTGGACCTTCCATTTGACGCGCAAGTCCTCGTTTGGCTCGAGGTAAACCTTGACGTCGTATGCGTCGCGCATGGTCCGGGTAGCATAGCCGAGCAGGCCTTCGAAAATAATGTATTCCTTGGGCTCGGTGTAGACCGGCCGTTCCAAGGTGCCGCCGTCGTGGTTGTAGGTGGGCTTCAGGATCGGCTTGCCATCGCGCAACCGATGGATGTGCTGCTCGAGGATGTCGATGTAGTTGCACCTGGGATCGAGCGCCGAAATCCCCTTCTCGGCCCGCTCCACCCGGTCATACCTGTGGTAATGGTCGGTGCAGATGCTGAGCACCCGATCCGAGCCGAGAATATTGGCGATGCCGGCGGTAAGCGTTGTCTTTCCGGCGGCCGAATCGCCGACGATGCCGAGGATGATGGGTCGATCGATGCGCTTGAAAGGCATGCTGTGCTTTGCCCCCCTTAGGTTTGCTGTTTGCCCTGACTTTCGCGCCGGTGGAATGTGGTGAGGATTTGGCGCTCGCCGGATGGACCGGCGATCAGCAGGCTCTGGGTGGACTCGTGTTCATTCGAGCGCTCTACCCCCGTGAACAAAAGTCCGGTCGTGATGCCGGTGGCGGAGAAATAGACCTCGTCCGAGCGCACCAGATCCTCCGCCGCGTACCAAGCCGAGGTATCCACACCGGCTTTCGCGGCGGCGGCCTTTTCGGTCGCCAGCTGGGGATCGAAGCGGCCGGAAAATTCGCCGTCCATGGCGCGGATGGCGCAGGCGGAGATCATTCCCTCGCGGGTGCCGCCGATGCCCATGAGGGCGTCAATCCCCGAGTTGGGTATGGCCGCCATCAGGGCGCCGGCGATATCGCCAGCCGGATAGAGAGCCACCCGCGCGCCGGCCCGGTGAATGCGCTCCACCAGTTCCCTGTGCCGCGGTTTTTCGAGGACGAAGACGGTCAACTCCGAGACCGGCTTGGCGAGGATCTTGGCAAGTTCCGCGAGCTTGTTTTCGACCGGCGCCGCGGGGTCGATCCTGCCCTTGGCGGCGGGAGCGGCGGCGAATTTTTCCATGTAAAAGGCTGGAGCCGGATCGAACAAGGTCCCTTTGGGGGTAAGGCAGATAGCCGCCATGGCGTTGGTCATGCCCTTGGCCACATAGGTTATGCCCTCGACGGGATCGACGGCGATGTCGAATTCCCGCTCGCCGCCGGAAGCACCAACGCGCTCGCCGGTGTTAAGGTTTCCGCCTTCCTTGTCCTCGCCTCCGCCGACGATGACGGTGCCGGAAATGGGAAGCTTCGCCAATTCCTCGTACATGGCCTTGACGGCGGCACGGTCGCCCTTCCCCCTGTCTCCGCGGCCAATCCATTGGTAAGCAGCGCGGGCGGCGGCCTCGGTCACCTTGCGCAAGGCGTAGACCAAAACCGGCCCGGCGCATAAATCGCTCAGCATGGATTTCGTGGAGTTCATTCGATGCAGTCTTTGAACATGTGATTTCCACCCGCTGCCCGCGGCAAGGGGATAACATTCCGTCTGAAAAGGGCGGCTTTGTAAACACCCGCAAGGGGGGTGGCTATGACTCTTATGGGTAGGCTACTTTTAACCCGAATATGGAGGGCTACTCCCACTCTTTCAGGTAGCGGCAAAGCCCCGCCGGCATCATCGGTAATTGCCCGCGGCGTTGCCTGGGGAGGTCAGATAGCAGGCGACCGCTTGGGCGCGGTTCTGGACGTCGAGTTTGCCGTAAAGATTTTTAAGGTGGAATTTGACGGTGTTCAGGGAAATGCCCAGGTCGTTGGCGATCTGGGCATTGGTGCGGCCCTGGGCGAGGGCGGCCAAGAGTTCCTGTTCCCGTCCGGTGAGGCAGCTGAAAGGGTTGGCGCTCGGTTGGCTCAGGTCCATGAACGGGAAAACCATGCGCCCCTCGGCAACCGCCAAAATGGTTTCCAGCAGGCGTTGCGGCGATTCCCTTTTCGAGCAAAATCCCGCTCCCCCCAACTGCATCACTTGGCGCGGCACATGGGGCGATGGATTGCCTGTGTAGACCACCAACCGCGGCGCCTCTTGAAGCTCGCGCAAGGCTTGCAGCACCTCGTGTCCGCCCATGTATGGCATGTCCCAGCCGATCACCCCGACATCGAACAACAGCCTGTTCACCGCTTCCATGAACCGTTCCCCGTCGGCGGCGATGGCAACCAGGGAAAAGCGCTCTTCTTGTTCGATCAATTGGGCCAGACCGTCTTGGACGAGTGGCGATTTATCGGCAACCACAATGTCGATGATCTTGTTGTCGTTCATAGCTGCCGCCATAAACTCCCTGAATGGGTAGGTACCTCCCCCGTTTCAATAGCGGCAAATCGTCCGTTTGGCAACAAACCCTTCGCAAGAACCAAATCGCAAGAACCAGAATGAAGAGGTTTATGGGTTGAATGAATTGTGTTACCCCAGATGAAAGAGATGGCAAACCAAGGGAGGAAGCATTGACCAACAACCGCCTCGTCACTCTCGCCGCCGCCGCGGCGTTTTTGGCTTGCCCCGCGGCCGTTCGGGCCGGCGGCCAATTCAACGCCGTTCTCATCGCCAGCAACTGCGCCGTCTGTCACGGTCCCGGCGGCAAAAGCGCCGGCTTCACGCCAGGTCTCGACAAGCTGACGAAAGAGGCGATCGCCGACAAACTCCGCAAGTTCAGATCGGGCGAGAAACCATCGACCATCATGCACCGTTTCGCCAAGGGCTTTAGCGATGCCCAGATCGATGCCATTGCGGCGCAATTGGGCAAATAAACGGGGGGGAGAACAACGATGAGCAAGCATTCAGCGACCGAGAATTCGCGTCGGGAATTCCTTCAGCTCGTCGGCGCCGCCGGCGTCGTTTCCGCCTTGACCTTGACGGGCCGCGTTTCGTTGGCCGGATCAAGCGGCCGCGTTGTCGTTGTCGGCGGCGGTTTCGGCGGGGCGACGGCGGCCCGATACGTCAAGAAGTTCGATCCCAGCATCGACGTGACCCTGATCGAGCCCAACATCAAATATGTCACCTGTCCCTTCTCCAACGCCGTTCTCGGCGGCATACGGGAAATTACTACCATCACCCACGCCTACAAAGGTCTGTCCAAGGCCGGCGTCAAGGTGCTTCACGACTCGGTCAGCGCCGTGGATCCGGTCAAGAAAACGCTTGTCACCAAGGGTGGCGACAGCATCGCTTACGACCGTTTGATCATGTCGCCCGGCATCGATTTCCGTTTCGAGGACGTCCCCGGCTACGACGAGGCGGCGACGCAGATGGTGCCTCACGCCTGGAAAGCGGGACAGCAAACCGTCAACCTGCGCAGGCAATTGATGGCCATGGACGACGGCGGGCTGGTCATCATCGCCTCGCCGGGCAATCCGTTCCGCTGCCCGCCGGGGCCTTACGAACGCGCCAGCCTGATCGCTAATTACCTGAAATACAACAAGCCAAGGTCCAAGCTCCTGCTCCTCGACGCCAAGTCGAAGTTCTCGAAAATGCCGCTGTTCCTGGAAGGTTGGGCCATCCATTACAAAAATATCGAGTGGATCGCCGGCGACAAGGGCGGCCAGGTGATCGAGGTCGACGCTAAAAACCGGGTGGCCATCACCGATTTCGACAAGCACAAGGCGGCGGTCTTCAATTTCATCCCGCCGCAAAAAGCTGGAGCCATTGCCCATAGCGCCGGTTTGACCAACAAATCGGGTTGGTGCCCCGTCGATTTCTCGACCTTCGAATCGACAATCCACAAAGGCATTCACGTCATCGGTGACGCCGCCATCGTCACCGGAATGCCGAAATCGGGCAACGCCGCCAACAGCGAGGCCAAGGCCTGCGCCGCCGCCGTGGTGGCCTTGCTCAAGGGCGACAAACCGACGACACCGATGACCTCCAACACCTGCTACAGCCTGATCACGCCGGAACACGCCATTTCCGTCACCGCCGTCTGGACGGCGAGCCCCGACGGCTACAAGAAGAACTCCGGCGGCGTCAGCCCCATGGGCCGGGACGCGACGTTCCGCAGGCTGGAAGCTACTTACGCCCGCGGTTGGTACGCCAACATCAGCCGCGACATTTGGGGATGATCGCCGCCACCAAGTTCCGTTCCCGGGCGGCGACTTCTCGGGTTCCCGCCGCTTTTCCGGCGGCGCCGAAAGCCGGCATCGCCAAGGTGTACGGCCGCCATTCGCTGGCCGTGGTTCTGACCGGCATGGGCGAGGACGGGGTGGAGGGCCGCCAAGCCATTGTCGAGGCTGGCGGCGCCGTCATCGCCCAGGACGAGGACACCAGCGTCATCTGGGGAATGCCGGGAGCCGTGGCGGCGGCGGGACTTTGCCGCGCCGTCCTGCCGGCGAAAGAAATCGCGCCGTTCATGAGAGAGTACGCGACCCGAAGTTGAATGCCGATGAGTGAAATCGGTTGCCGCCGGTAGAGAAAGGCCTTTTTCCGTTAAGCGAACGGAAATTCACGCCATCGGCGAGGCGTCGAAAACCGCCTGGGCGGTTTCAGGCTGACTATTCTGGTAATAGGACAAGGTGGGATTTTCAGTGGCTTTTCCAACTGGCCCAGTCCACCTCGCGGCGGTTTCGGACCAGCTCGATGGCCATCTGCCGGGCCCGCTGGACCACTTGCTCGACCACCCCTTTCAGAAGCGGGTCCATTTTTTCCACCCGCCGAAGGAACTCCTCGCTCGAAACGGCCGTCACGGTGGTTTTTTCCAATGCGATGGCGGAAGCGATATGCGGACAGTCGCCAAATAGGGCCATCTCGCCGATCACCTCGCCTTCGCCAAGGATCGCCAAAATCCGCGGATTCTTGCTGCGGACGGCGCCACGGATTTCGACCTCTCCGGAGATGATCAGATAGACGGCATCGCCGGTTTCACCTTCTTCGAAGATGACCTCATTGGCCGCGAAGGTCACCCGTTTGAATTTAGCATAATCTTCATTTTCGGCGATCATTTCTTTTCTCGTCTCCATTTACGTTACGCCGTTTTAACCTACAAGACCGCAATTTTCTGTCCCAGCGTGACTGTTCGCCGCCCGCTTGTTTTTTCCTTGCAATATTCGCCTTCCAGGGCGGCGAAGGCAACATAATAACCTGTCCGAAAGCCGGTGAAGCGCGGGCGGCGGCTTGTTCGCCTGAGGGTCGTCATCCGTGAACGGCAAAGACCAGGGACCACCATTCCCAATGTGGTAAAGGGGGAGAGACATGCTCCAGTGGCGGCCCCTGATCCTTCCCCAGCTTGGCACAATTGGTGCTGGCGTTCAGTGAGAAGCGTCACAACCATGCGTGAGCATGTCCGCGCGGCACGGGAAAGAGCGCCGCCTTGGCGCCGGTTGTCGGGGTGATCCGTCCTGGGATGTATGCCAGAAATTCCCATAAGAAGCCCCCATAAAACCAAGGGGGGGGGGAGGAAAAGGTTTTTTGCGGGGGCTTGGAGGATTGAGAGTTATTACTGACTCGAAAGCCAATTGTGCTTGGCTTGAAAGGAGCATCGCTCAAAATGATCCATTTGTAAAATCTATTAAATTTGTGAAACAATACCGTCCCGTTTGCTCACGGGCCAAACCCTGGTCACGCGGTTCACACACACCAACCCATGACCCCGACCCCGCGCCTTCTCGCCGTCAGCACCGCCGTCCCTCCCTACACCCTCGGCCAGGCTGAGGTCAGGGATTCGGTACGCCGCCTTTTCAAAGACCGCGACACCGAGATCGAGCGGCTGTTGCCGGCTTTCGACAATGCCGGCGTCGAGACCCGCTACTCCTGCGTTCCCCTCGCCTGGTACGACGACGCCCATGGCTGGGTGGAGAAGAACCGGCTGTATCTGGAGTACGCGGTGAGCCTCCTCGAGCGGGCCGCCAGCGAATGCTTGGCGCGGGCCGGGCTGGAAGCGGCGGCGGTCGACGTGGTGATCGTCGTTTCCACCTCGGGCATCGCCACGCCGAGCCTCGACGCCCGGGTGATGCCGCGGCTGGGACTGCGCCCGGACGTGGAACGCCTGCCCGTGTTCGGGTTGGGCTGTGCCGGCGGCGTGATGGGCCTCGCCCGCGCCGCCGAGATGGCCCTGGCCGTTCCCGGCCGACGGGTTCTGTTTCTGGTCGTGGAGCTTTGCGGGCTCACCTTTCGGCGCAACGACCGATCCAACAGCAACGTCATCGCCACGGTGCTGTTCGGCGACGGCGCCGCCGCCGCGCTGGTGGCGTGCGAGGGCGACGGGCCGGCGATCACCGGCTGGGGCGAGCACACCTGGCCGGACACCCTGGACATCATGGGCTGGAACATAGAGGAGGACGGTTTCGGAGTGCTGTTTTCGCGCGATATCCCGCGGATCGTCCGCCGGGAGATGCGCGCCGCCGTCGATCATTATCTGGATGTTCGTGGGCTCAGCTTGGCGGAGATCGACGGTTTCATCTGCCACCCCGGCGGCGCCAAGGTGATCGGCGCCATGGAAGCGGCCCTCGGCCTGCCGCCGGGCGAGCTCGATCATGCTCGGGCGGTGCTGCGCGACTACGGCAACATGTCGGCGGCGACGGTGATGTTCGTCCTGCAACGGGTCCTGGCGGAACGCCCCGCCGGCCGCTACCTCATGTCGACCCTGGGCCCGGGCTTCACCGCCGCTTTTCTTACCATTGAGATGGAATGAGCCTGCTCTGGCTGGTGCTCGGGCTGGTCGCCGTGCAGCGTCTCGCCGAGCTGATCCATTCACGGCGCAACACCAGACGCCTGCTGGCCGAGGGTGCGCATGAAGTCGGTGCCGGTCATTATCCGCTGATCGTCGGGCTGCACGCGGCATGGCTGCTCGCCCTCTTGCTGCTGGTCCCGTCCGAGGCGCCCGTCAACTGGCCCCTGCTGGCCCTGTTTCTGGCGTTGCAGGCGGCGCGCCTGTGGGTGCTGGCGAGCCTCGGCCGGTTGTGGACCACCCGGATCATCATTCTGCCGGGGGCGCCCTTGGTGCGTCGGGGCCCCTATCGTTATCTCAGGCATCCCAATTATCTCGTCGTGGCGGCGGAGATCGCCGTCCTGCCCCTGGTCTTCGGGGCCTGGGGGATCGCCCTGGTCTTTTCCCTGCTCAACTTGGTTCTCCTGATTCAGCGCATCCGCATCGAGGACGCGGCGTTGGCGCCGCGGCGGGCTTGAAGCCGATCTCTGCCGCCATCCTCGCCGATCCGACGCATGCCGCTGGCTATCTTGCCAAGCGGTGGTCGCCCCGTGGGCGGCCGGAAATGTTTGTTGGCGGAAAGAAAGGGGCGCGGCCGCCTTTTTTCTGCTTCCGATCCGCTTGCCGACGGTTCAAAGAGGCTATAAGCCCGAGAGCGCAAAGACCGTCAGCGGCAATCCAGGTTCGACACGTGGGAGAGGGCCCATGAAAAAACGGCAACGGGCGGTGCTGGTCGCCCTGGCGTTGGTGGGGGTGGCCGGGTGCGCCCCCGCGAGGGACGTTTTCGGCGATCCGAAGGCGGGCTATGTTGGCGACGTCGCGGCCCGCGTCGCCGCCGCCGACTGGTCGAGCGCGGAAACGCTCACCATCGCGCTTTCGGAATTCGCCTTTTCGCCGGACAGGTTGACCTTCCAAGAGGGCGCGCCTTACCGGCTGAGCATCGAGAATGGCGGCGAGCGAGCCCATTCCTTCGTATCGGAGGGGTTTTTCGAGGCCATCGCGGCGCGGAAACTGACGACACCTTCCGGCGCGGTCGAGCACCCTTACCTCAAATCCATCGCCTTCTCCCCAGGCGAGGCAAAGGAGCTTCATTTCGTTGCCGTCAAGCCAGGCACCTATGAGCTCGAATGCACGGTCCCGCTCCACGCCACGTTCGGAATGACCGGCAAAATCCGCATCGAACGAGAGGCGCCGGCGACAAGGTGAACTTCGTCAATAAGGGTGGTGATGCCGGGCGGCCACGTGCTCGCCGCCGAAGACGGATCGTTCGAGAAAACAACGGCGCTCCCAGGCGCGGAACCTTCCGCGCCGCGCCGCGCCAAGTCCGCGAGGGCGCGGATTATGCGTGCGGTCGAGTGGTCGTCGACCATCTCGGACCCGCCTTCGGGCCGGATTTTGTATTCCCGCCATTAACGATTACCCTCAACGGGCCTTGACCACGAACGGAGGAGGGATTGCTTAAGCATCCATTGTCCATGGCGGTCTCAATCCTCGGTGGCCTGCTCATCGTTGGTTGTGCGGCGCCGACCATTGTCCCGAAAGTCGCGGATAAGCCTCCGTTGGAAATCAAAGCCTGGAGCGAGGCCAAACCCATCCATTTTCGTAAAATCGTCCTGAAAATTGAGCTTGGGGAAAAAGTCGGAGCCGAAGAGACCAGCCTTTTTTGCCTGCCGACAGGTGAACTTCGTTTCCGGCGTGGCCGGATAACGCTGACAAGTCGTGAGTTAACAAAGGTTTTCCAGGACGAACTTCAGGCCGCCGATTTTGAATTGGTCAATCACCCGAATTTGCTTTTCAAGGATCCCATGACTTGGAAAAGCGAGTGGTTTTTCGCCGGAATGGTGAAAAAGATGAAAGCCAACATATGCTTTCCGTGGGCGGTTTACGGCGACTATGGCCGAAGCAAAGGCGAGGCTTTCATGGAAGTCGAGTGGCGGATATACAGCCGCTCAAACCGTCAAGCGGTCCACAAGTTGACCACCCGGGGATACGCCAGGCACGATTCGATCGAAAGCAATGGCCACCTTGAAATCTTCCTCGACGCCTTTGCCCAGGCCGTTCGCGGCATGTTGGCCGATCAAGGGCTTCACGACTTGGTTACGGGAACCTCCGCGGATGCAACGCCCGCCAACAAATGACAGTTGCCCTCCCCTGGCGGCTCCTTAGGAAGCTATCCCCGTCTCCATCCGTCCCTATCACAAAATTCAATAACTTGCTCCGTCGAGAAATAAGTATGCTGTCACCGAATTATCAGAATGCCGATTACGACGGAGTTCCACCACCCCGCTGAAAGGAAGTGAAATGAGTGATGACGAAGAAGTTAGTAAGAAAACCATGCGTGTGCATGACATACAGCTTATAGCCCGCGCGGATCCGCGCCTCGGCCGGGCCTTCGAAGCGATGTGCGGCCGAGGGCTCTCCAAGCTGGAGGCCGAGGGAGAAATCGGCATGGCTTTGTTTAGTTTTATACACGATGTCGCTAACGGACATCCCGGCAGGCTCACCTACGTCATGAAAATGCTCGAAGAGGGGAAGACGATGACCGAGATATTCCCCAAAGGAGCCTTTGAGGGCGATTTCCCCGGCACCCCCCCTTTCCGCGTGAAAGATGATGATGGGGTAGTAATGACCGAGAAAAAGGAAACGAAGTCGGGGCCGCTGTCTGTCGAGGCGGTAAAAGAACTGCTGCGGCGGAGCGAGGACGAGGGCAC
>JAUXMA010000334.1 GCA_030623425.1 Rhodospirillaceae bacterium | reverse complement strand
TCGCCCAACAGATAAAGGGGAACGCCGGGATGGCGCCCCCGCACCGCCGCCGTGACCGCCTTGAGGTCGTCGACGAAGGCTCGCGAACCGGGCCACAGGCCGCGGTTCGGCGCCTCGCCGAAACCACGCTGATCATAGGCGTATGCCGCCAAGCCTTGGCCGGCCAGGAAAGCCCCGGGTTCGGCGAAGAAATTGCTGTAATCGTTGAAACCGTGAAGGGCGACGATGACGGCCTTGGGCTCGCCGTTTCGCGGCATCCATGCGCGAACCGGCAGGCGCGCCCCGTCGGCGGCGACAAACCCGTCATCTTCGAGGGCCGGACGGGTGACGGCGGGACCGGGCGGCAGCACCGTCGGCGCGCAGGCGCAAACGATAAGGATCGGCAGAAGCCCGCCGCCGCGCCAGGCTCGGAAGGGACGGGCTACCGGCAAGGCGCCGCCCGCGCAAAGCCAAATCCACCACGCCCGCATTACTTTGTTTCCTCGTCGTCCTGGCTGGTCAGGCGCAGGAAAATATCCTCCAACTCGACCTCCTTGGTCGCCAGGTCGATGATGGTCAGTCCGGCTTCCTGGACGGCGGCGAGGATCTCGCCGCTATGGATGCGGCTGGGAGGGTAGTGGATGACCAACCGCCGGCCGCTCTTATTTTCGACGTTGAAACGCTTGAGGGCATCGGGAACCGCCTCGATGTCCCGGTCCACCGTCACGATCATCTCCTTGGTGTCGAGGCGGGCGAGCAAGGCGTCGGTGGAATCGCAGGCGATCAACCGGCCGTGGTTGATGATGGCGATCCAGTCGCAGAGCTCCTCGGCTTCTTGCAAATAGTGGGTGGTCAACATGACGGTGGTGCCCTCGCCGTTCAGCCGGCGGATATAACTCCACAACTGGCGCCGCAAGTCGACATCGACGCCGGCGGTGGGTTCGTCGAGGATCAGAACCGGCGGCGAATGCACCAACGCCTTGGCGACAAGCAGGCGGCGGCGCATACCGCCGGAAAGGGAACGGGAGTAGGCCTCGGCCATGTCGGTCAGCCCCACGGCGGCGAGGATTTCATCGGTGTGCCGCCGCGCTTTCGGGACGCCGTAAAGGCCGGCCTGCAACTCCAGGGACTCCCTGGGCGTGAAAAAAGGATCGAAAGTCAATTCCTGCGGAACGACGCCGATGGCACGCCTGGCGGCGCGCATTTCCCGGTCGATATCATGGCCCCAGACGCGCGCTTCGCCCGAGCTCCTAACGACCAGTCCGGCGAGGATGTTGATCAGGGTCGACTTGCCGGCTCCGTTCGGTCCCAAGAGACCGAAAAACGATCCCCGTGGAAGGCTCAAGGTGATGTCCCGCAAGGCCGTTCTCGGCGGCTGCTTGCCGTTGCCGGCATAGGTTTTGCACAGGTTGACGGTTTCGACGGCGTTCAGTGGCGCGCTATCCATGCCGTTGGCGGTCATTGGCCGTGGATCCAGTTGTTCGGATAGGCTCATAATATTCAGCGGAACATTGAATGTCCGGCGGCAATCGCTATCATCCGGGCAACCGCTCGGTCAACGTTGTTTAAGGACGCGCCATGGAGTCAGAAGAACCGATTCGAGTCGAAACCACCACCATCGACTGCGACGGCGGCCCCTTGGGTCACCCCAAGGTCTACCTGAAATTCGGACCCGAAGGGGAGGTTGTCTGCCCCTATTGTTCGCGCCGGTACGTTTTGGATGAGCCTGAACGTTTCCGGTGACAGGGATTCGGCCCTGCCCAGACACGTCTTCCTGATCGACGGGTCGGGTTTCATCTTCCGCGCCTTCCACGCGCTGCCGCCGATGAGCCGCTCCGACGGGACGCCGGTGAACGCCGTTTACGGCTTCATCTCCATGCTGATGAAATTGCTCGACGAGACCGACGCCGATCACGTCGCCGTCATATTCGACAAGAAAAGGCGCACCTTCCGCAACGACATCTTTCCCGACTACAAGGCCAACCGGCCCGATCCGCCGGAAGATTTGATTCCCCAATTCGAACTGGTGCGCGCCGCCGTCGCCGCCCTCAACCTGGTGCCGGTGGACATGGACGGTTTTGAAGCCGACGACCTCATCGCCACCTATGCCCGCCTGGCCCGGGACGCCGGCGCCGAGGTCACCATCGTTTCTTCGGACAAAGACCTGATGCAGCTTGTCGGTCCCGGCGTGACCATGCAAGACACCATGAAAAACCGCGCCATCGGCCCCGAAGAGGTGCGGGAAAAGTTCGGCGTCGGCCCCGAAAAAGTGGTGGATGTCCAGGCCCTTGCCGGTGATTCCTCGGATAACGTCCCAGGCGTTGCCGGCATCGGGATAAAAACGGCGGCCGAATTGATCCGCGAATACGGCGATCTCGACAACCTGCTCGCCCGCGCCGGCGAGATCAAACAGCCGAAACGCCGCCAGAACCTCATCGAACAGGCCGACGTTGCC
>JAUXMA010000084.1 GCA_030623425.1 Rhodospirillaceae bacterium | reverse complement strand
GGCCCTGCTCAAGGCCTTTCCCAGTCACAAGCTGTGGCCGGAAACGAACCTTTTTTTCGGCGGCGTCCACTCCGTACGTTTCGATCCCCGGCAAGGGCGTTTCGAGGGCGTCGGCGATCCGCGCCGGGGCGGCGTCGCGCTGACGGTCTAAAGCATGTGAAATTCGGTATTTAATTCGGTGACTGCATACTAATTTCCAAGCCTTGCCATTTGCAATCAAGCGGAAAGGCGGAAATTAGTTTGCTGTCACCGAATTTCAAACAAGGACCGGCCGGCGGAGCGGCAAAGGCGGCGGGATCGATCATGAACAAGCGTCTCCTCTTTCTGCTGCCGTTGGCGGTGTTCGTGGTTCTGGCCGTCTATTTCGCCATCGGCCTGACCCGGGATCCCAGCGCTCTGCCCTCCGTCCTGATCGACCAGAAAGTGCCGGACTTCGAGCTTCCCCCCATCAAGGGCCATGAGCGGGGGCTGACCTCGGAAGACCTCAAGGGCCAGGTGTCGCTGGTCAACATCTTCGGTTCATGGTGCATTGCCTGCCAGGTGGAGCATCCCTTCCTGATGAAGATCAAGGGCGAGAACCGGGTCCCCCTCTACGGCGTGGACTGGATCGAGAAGACCCCCGACGACGGCCCCAACTGGCTCAAGAAAAAGGGCGATCCGTTCACCCTCATCGGCGACGACCCCAACAGCAAGGCCGCCATCGCCTTCGGCGTCTACGGCGCGCCCGAGACCTTCATCATCGATGAAAACGGCGTCATCCGCTACAAGCAGGTGGGGCCGATGAACGACAAGATCTGGGAGGAGACCATCTGGCCGATAATTCGGGAACTGCGCAAGCGCGGGCAAAAGGACGCCCGGTGATGAGAACCGTCTTCGCCGCCCTTGTTCTGTCCCTTCTCGCCCTTGCCGCCGGCGCCGTCGAGCCCGGCGAGATGCTCGACGACCCGGTGTTGGAGGAACGGGCGCGGGAGATCAGCAAGGGCCTGCGCTGCCTGGTCTGCCAGAACCAGTCGATCGACGAATCCGACGCCGAGCTTGCCCGCGACCTGCGCCTTTTGGTCCGCCAGCGGCTGACGGCGGGCGACGGCAACCAACAGGTCATCGATTACGTGGTCTCCCGCTATGGCGATTTCGTCCTTCTGATGCCGCCGCTCAAAGGCGCCACTTACGTTCTCTGGTTCGGCCCTGCGGTCATTGCCGGGCTCGGCATTTTGGCGGTGATCCTTTTTTTCCGCCGCCGCCAACGGACGCCGCCCGCCGCTCCGCCGCCGCTTAGCGCCGACGAGAAGCGCCGCCTGCGGGCGCTTCTCGACAAGGACGCCGAATGACCGCCCTTTGGATCCTCATCGCCTTGATCACGGCGGCGGCCTTGGCCTTGCTTCTTTTCCCCCTTTTCCGCCGCCCCGCCGACGAGCCCGGCCGCGCCGATTTCGACGCCACCGTCTACCGCGAACAGTTGAAAGAGGTGGCGCTGGACCTCGGGCGCGGTCTGCTGAGCGGCGCCGAAGCCACCGCCGCGAGGACGGAAATTCAGCGACGCCTGCTTGCCGTCCGCGAGACAGCCGACGCCATCGCCTCCGGAGCCGCCGCGTCGCCGGCCGCCGGCCGCCGCGGGTTGATCGTCATTATCGCCGTCGCCGTGCCGGTGGGCGCGGTGGCCTTGTATCTCCATCTCGGCCAGCCGGGGATTCCCGACTTTCCATTTGCCGCGCGGAAGGCGCCGGCGGCGGCGGCCGGAGCAAGCGGCGATGTGGAAGAATTGGCGAGCCAGCTTGCCGAACGCCTGGCCCAGAGCCCCGATGACATCAAGGGATGGCTGTTGTTGGCGCGCACCTACAAGACCTTGCAAAACTACCAAGGCGCCGCCGAAGCCTACCGGCGGGCCTTGCGAATCGATAACCGCCCCGGCATTTCCGTCGATTACGCGGAAGTTCTGATGCTGTTGGCGGGCGGCGCCGTCACCGCCGAGGGGCGCGAGATATTCCAGCGCGTTCGCGCCTCCGATCCGTTCAATCCGAAAGCCCGATACTACCTGGGCATGGACAAGGCGCGGCAAGGAGACGTCCGGGGCGCCTTGCGGGATTGGGTGGATTTGGTGACGGTTTCGGCCGACCAGGCGCCATGGCTCGATTTGGTGCGCCGTCAGATCGACAGCACGGCCGAGGAAGCCGGCGTCGATCCCGCCTCCATCAAGCCGACCGCCGAGGCCCTCGAGCTGGCGAAAAGCCTGGCCAAGCTCGAAACGGCGGCGCCAATGCCCGATCGGCAACAAATCGAGGCAATCCGCGCCATGGTCGAAAAGCTGGCCGCCAAGCTCGCCGATCGTCCCGACGATGCCGAGGGCTGGTCGCGGCTGGCGCGGGCCTATGAAGCCCTGGGCGAGACGGAAAAGGCATTGCAGGCGCGAAAACGGGCGGCGGCGAAAAAATGAGTCCGCTTCACGCAGTAACCGAGAGAGCCTTTGGGATATACGGCTATGAACAAGATTAGGACCATTGACGATCTGCAAGTCGCCGGCAAGCGGGTCCTGGTCCGCGCCGACCTCAACACGCCGATGGACAAGGGCCGGGTGACCGACGGCACCCGTCTGGACCGCACCGCGCCGACCTTGATAGAACTCGCCGACAAAGGCGCCAGGGTCATCGTCGTCTCTCATTTCGGCCGGCCCGAGGGGCGGGTTGTCGACGAACTTTCCTTGCGCCCCGTCGCCGCCGCCTTGAGTGCCGCCCTCGGGCGGCCGGTGGCTTTCGCCACGGACAGCATCGGCGCGGAGGCCAAAAAAACCGTCGCCGCCATGAAGGACGGCGACATCGCCTTGCTTGAGAACCTGCGCTTCCACGCCGGGGAAACTGAAAACAACTTGGCTTTCGCCGAAAAACTGGCCGCTCACGGCGAGGCCTATGTCAACGACGCTTTTTCCTGCGCCCATCGGGCGCATGCCTCGACCGAAGCCGTTGCCCGGTTGCTGCCGGCGGCGGCCGGGCGGCTGATGCAGGCGGAACTGGTGGCGCTCGGAAACGCCCTCGAAGCGCCGCGGCGGCCGCTGGCGGCGGTGGTCGGCGGCGCCAAGGTGTCGACCAAGATGGAAGTGCTGGGCAACCTTACGGGCAAGGTGGACGTGCTGATCATCGGCGGCGGCATGGCCAACACTTTTCTGCATGCCCAGGGCGTCGATGTCGGCAAATCCCTTTGCGAGACGGAAATGGCGGATTCGGCGCTGGAAATCATGGCGGCGGCGGCCGGCGACGGCTGCCAAATCATCCTGCCCAGGGACGCCGTGGTGGCGCGCCAGCTCAAGAGAGGAGCCGCCTCCGAGACCGTGCCGGTGGAGGCCATTCCGATTGACGCCATGATGTTGGACGTGGGACCGGCTTCGGTGGCCGAAGTGTCGGCGCGGCTTGAAGAATGCAGAACCCTGGTCTGGAACGGTCCTTTCGGGGCTTTCGAAATTCCTCCATTCGACGCCGCCACCAACGCGGTGGCGCGAGCGGCGGCGAGACTGACCAAGAACGGGACGCTGCTTACCGTCGCCGGCGGCGGCGATACCGTCGCCGCCCTTGTCCATGCCGGCGTCGACGGCGATTTCTCTTATGTTTCGACGGCGGGCGGCGCCTTCCTCGAATGGCTGGAAGGCAAGAGCCTGCCCGGCGTCGCGGTTCTGAAGACCGTTTAAACCTGTGATGGGGGTTTCAGATCCGTTTTTTCGCCATCGCCCTCGGCGATGTCGGTATCGTCCGAGGCGCCCTGGATACTGTTGACCAGGGAGTCGAGCATTTCGCGCAGATGCTCGGACTGCTCGAGCAGTTCGGTGGTCACCTTCATGGCCTCCGCGGAGGACGTTTCGGCGACTTCCAGGGCGATGTCCTTGACGCCGTTGATGGTCCGTCCGAGGTCCCTGACCGTCCAGGTGATCTGGCCGGCCGTCGAGCGGATGATGTCAAAACGCTGGCCGATGGCATCCTCGCCCAGCCCACCTTGCTCGGAAGCGCTTCTTTGATCCGAGCTCAGGACGACAAGATTGTCGGCCTCGCCGCCGCCCCGGCCGTCCGCAATTCCGGGCTTGAAAACCAGCAGATTGGTTTGTTCGTTGATGGTGGCGAGAAGTTTTTCGACCTCACCGATTTTCTCGGCGGCGGCGAAAAGACCCCTGATCAGGGTACCGGTCCGTTCCGCCTCGTAAGCGGCGGAGGAAACGCTTTCGGAAGATATCGCCACTTGTTTGCTGATCGAAAAGATGGCGCTGGGAGGAGTTTCCTCGGCCGGCGGCGACGAGCCGGCCCTGGCCAAGGGCGCACCCGCCGGTTCGAGATCTTCCAGGTTTTTGACCAAGCCGCTTTTGGCCGCCGCCTCGGCATGTTCCAGTTCGGCTTTTGTCGATTCCAGGTCCATCCTCAGCAACGCCGCTTCGATCACCGTCGCTTCGCCCTTTTCGGCCTCGGTCCCGAGGGTTTCCACTTCCGATCTCAGCCGTGCCACTTCGGCTTCGCCACTTTCGATTTCGGCACTGGTCTTGGCCAAGTCATTCCTCAGCTGGGCGGCTTCGGCCTGCAAACTCTCCATTTCGGTTCTCAGCCGCGCCGCGTCGGCTTCCGCGGTCTGGTACATTTCGGCCTCTTCCTTGGCATCCGCCAAGTCGATGCGTATCCGCGCCAACTCGGTGACGGCGGCGCTGCCTCTTACGGCCTCGGCCGTTTTCGTTGCCAGGTCCTTGCGGAGCAACTCCATCCCGGCCAGTGTCGCTTTCAGGCTGGCCAGGGCGCGGGCCAGTTCCCCCACGTCGTCGATGTTGCCCAGCAAGGGAATGGTCACGTTTTCCTCGCCTTCCGCCAAGCCGAGAGCGGCGCCGGCGATGGTGCGGACGGGGGCGGCAATGCTCCGCATCAACACGAAACCGGACAGGGTGAGCACCAGCAACAACGCCACGGCGAACACCGGCGCGCCAAAACGGACGGTACGCCGCAATTCCTGTTCCGCCTCGGCGGCGGCGGCGGCCTTGTCGCTGGCGAAGGCGGTCAGTGTTTCCACGCTCGGCGCCAAGTAGGCGTGAATTTCGTCCAGCCGGAGCAAGCTTTCTTTCCATTTAAGGCGGTCCTTGGCGGCGGTGGCGGTGATGACGTCCCGATAGGTTTTCAATAAATCGGCGATGCCGGCCTTTTGCTCATCGGGCAACGAAGCCCCGGCGACCAGTCCGCTGAGTTCGTCAAGGCCTTTATTGATGAGCGCAAGGTCATTCGCGGCGCCGCGCAAAAGAAAGTCTTTTTCGTGCCGGCGGACCGCCGCCATGACATCGATCAAGTCAGTGATCCGGGATTCCGCAAACTGGCCTTGCAACGCCTTGGCCGTGGCCTTAAGCCGGCTTAACGACCCATCGGCGGCGGCTTCCTTGCCGGCTTTTCCGGCTTCCAGCAGGTTTCCGAGTTTCGCCGAGTATTGGGCCAAGCCTTCGTTGATGGTGGCGATGCTTTTTCTCGCCGTCTCGGCTCCGGGATGTTCGTAAAGACCGTTCAGCAAAGCGGCAAGAGAAACCACGGCGGCTTTATGGACGGCCACGGATTCTGGCGTCCTGGCGAGCAGGAGATCTTTTTCGGCGTCTCGGACTTCCCACAGCTTGGCTTTGACCGCGGTCGCCATGTCGGCCATTTTTTCGCTTGCCGCCGAACGCTCTTGGGCGGCGGTGAATTTTTTGTCGGCGAGCAACCCTCCCCCGACGGCGGCGGCGGCGGCGGCAATGCCGATGACAACGAAAAGACCCATGCGGGCCGACAACCCCATGGCGCCCAGGAAAGACCGATCGCCGGATCCCTTGATCCCGGAATCCGAAAGCATTTGGTAAAAATTGTTTTCTTGCGCCATGGAAAACCCCCTCTCCACGGGGATGGCGTTTTAACGCCCAAACGGACATTATACGAGGAAAATCTGTGGTTTGTGGATAAAGTTCATGGCCGTGGCTAAATTTAGGGCCTCTCACCGACGAAGCCGTCGAAATGAAACCGTCCCCGAACGGTTTTGTCGCGAGCCAAAGGAATGCTCGGCGGGGCTGGCCGGCGGCGTTTGAGAGTCTGTTAACCCTTTTCCCCTAGTTTGGGGATATGAGCGAACCTTCGAACATTCCCAGTCTGGCGCCGCCCCTTTTGGTCGTCCGGGCGCGGGGCTACCGGGAGGCCCGCGAAGTCGAGGCGCGGGCGGCGGTGACCCAACATCGCGATTCACCCCAGGTGCGGAAGGCTTTGGTCGAGCTCGATAGGATCCTGGAGCCGGACCGGCCGTTGAAAAGCCAAGTGCCGCGAGGGTTCTATCTGAATATTCTGGTCTGATCCGTTGATTTTCCGCCTTTTATGATTTTGCCGCCGCCGGTCCCATCCGGCCGGTTGCCGGAACCGCTTGTTTTCCCGTGGTCCATACCATATCAACATGTTAAGGTGTGGAAACGATCGGAAAAAAAGCCGGGAACCCGACATGCCGACCAATGCTCAGCTGGCGGCGGACCTTCTTCGCAACGCGGCAATTTTTTTCCGCGAGGTCGGAGTTCAGAATCCGCCAATCAAGGAAAAAATGAGCAAAAGCGCCGATACCTTTGACACCGTGGCCAAACTGGTCGAGGCAAACCCAAACGCGGAAATGCCCGATCTTGGCACCTAGTGGCCTGTATCATCTAAATTGTACCCCTACGACGACGTCCGGAAGCCTCGCAACGCCGTCGTAGGGG
>JAUXMA010000153.1 GCA_030623425.1 Rhodospirillaceae bacterium | reverse complement strand
CGCCGGCCACGGGTCAAGGAGAGACGCCCGAAGGGTGGACCAAATCAGGCCTCCGCGGCGTTGCCGCTTCTTGCCGATACGCCGGCATCGCCGGCGAAGCGGCGCCTTGCGGTCCTCCTGATTTGGTCTCATCACAAACGCCTCCAGTTATTCGGATAGGCTCTAAGTGAACCGATGATATCCCATCACCCCCCTTGGCGGATATTAACATGCGACGATGGCGTCGCAATCGCCTATCACCATGTTCCCGGCGGTTCTCCCGGGGTGATGTTCTGCACCGGCTTGATGTCCGACATGACCGGCGGCAAGGCGCTTTGCCTGGAGGACTTTTGCCGTCGGCGGGGACAGGGTTTCATCAGATTCGATTACCGGGGTCACGGCGCCTCCTCGGGGGATATCGCCGCCGGCACCATCGGCGAGTGAGCCGACGACGCCGTCGCCGTGCTCGACGAGGCGACCGAAGGACCGCAAGTTCTGGTCGGATCGAGCATGGGTGGCTGGATCATGTTGCTCGCCGCATTGCGCCGCCCGCGGCGCATCGCCGGCCTGCTCGGCATCGCCGCCGCCGCCGATTTCACCGAGGATCTGATCGCCAACGGCCTGACGGCGGCGCAGAAGCAGGCAATCGAGCGCCAAGGCTTGGCCGAAATCCCCAGCGACCACGGCGACGGACCCTATATCATCACCAAGGCCCTGATCGACGACGCTCGCCGGCACCTTCTGTTGCGAAATGAAATCCCCCTGGACTGCCCGGTGCGGCTGATCCACGGCATGAAGGACACCGACGTTCCCTGGCGGACGGCGCTCGCCATCGCCGAAAGGCTACGTTCCGACGACGTCGAAGTCATCCTGGTCAAGGACGGCGGCCACCGGCTGTCGGAAGACGACGATCTCGAGCGTCTGTGCGCGACGCTGGAATCCTTGCTGCGGCGGATCGAAAAACCCTAGCGAAGCGGGACAAAATTCGTTCCTTGGCGTCTTTGAATTTTCGTGGTCATGATTTTTCTTCCGCCATGAGGATCGCCTTGAGGCCGCTCCGGTAGTCGGGATACTTGAACCTCACTCCCAGTTCCGCCTTGATGCGGGAATTGTCGATGCACCGGTCATCGCGCCAGAAGGATTGCGCCATGGGCGACATCTCCTTGGCCGCTTCCGCGAAAGGAATGAGCGGCGGCGGGTCGACTCCCAACAGTTGGCAAGCGTATGCCACGACCTCGGCGGGCGCCGCCGGGAAGTCGTCGCAAACGTTGTAAACGGCGCCGGGCCGGGGGGCTTGCATCGAGGCCTTGAGGACAGCCGCGATGTCGGCGACATGGACGCGCGCGAACCGCCGCCCCGGCGCGTCGATCCGTTTCGCGGCTCCCGATCGCACCTGATCGAGGGCGCTGCGGCCGGGACCGTAGATACCGGCAAGCCGGAAAACGTGCACCGGAACGCCGCGGTTTCCGTAGAGGGCCAGCCAGCCGTTTTCGGCCTCGGCCCGGCGGCGGCGGCGCGCCGAAGTGGGATTGAGGGGCGCCTCCTCGTCAACCATCGCCCCACCCGTATCGCCGTAGACGCCGGTGGTCGAGAGGTAGCCGGCCCATTCCAGGCGATCCACCGCCGCGATGTCGCCCGCATGGTGGCGGAGCACCGGGTCGCCGTCGGCGCCGGGAGGAACGGAACTCAACAGGTGGGTGGCGCCGGCCAGGGCCGCCGCCGTCTCCAGGGGACCGCCGCCGTCGAAAAGAAAGGCCTCGATGCCCTGGCTCGCCAGTTGCGCCTGCTCCTCGGTCTTGCGGCAAGTGCCGGCGACGGTCCAGCCATCGGCCTTGAGGGCGCCGGCGAGGACGCCGGCGCAATAGCCGAGGCCGAAACAAAACAGCCGCGGCCGGTCGCCGGCAGTCGCCATTCACCCTTCCCTTCGCTCTACTTCAATAAGTTAGAGCAAACTCTCCAGATTGATGAGAAGCCTTTGGCGATTCATCAATCTGGAGAGTTTGCTTTAATGTCGTTGGCGGTAAAAAGAACACTTGTCAATGGCGGTTGTAAACCATGAGATAGGACCGCTACCGATGACCGCCAAGCAAGGAAGCAAGGCCATGCCGTTCATTTCCGTCCTGCTCGCCTTGCTGCTGGCGGCCGTTTTGCCGGCCGCGGCCGGCGCCGCCGAGATCGACCACGCCGGCCAGTACCGCGCCTGCATGATCCTCGTCCAACGGAACCCGGAGGAAGCCTTCGAATCGGCGTTGGCATGGCGCGACATGGGCGGCGGCGACGCCGCCAACCACTGCGCGGCGGCGGCGTTGATGGGCCTCAAGCAATACGGCGAGGCAGCGAAGCGGTTCGAAAACCTGGCCCAGGAAATGAAAGCCGACGCCGGCGTCAAGGCCGGGCTTCTCGGCCACGCGGCGCAGGCTTGGCTGTTGCACGGAATGCCCGAACGGGCCGATGAAGTGTTGGGCGCGGCCTTGAAACTCAAGCCCCTGGACGTTGATCTGATGATCGACCGGGCCGTCGTCCGTGCCGCTCTGGGACGCTACCGGGACGCCGTCGGCGATCTCGACCAAGCCATCGACCTGGATTCCGGCCGGCCCGACGCCTTCGTCTTCCGGGCCAGCGCTTACCGCTACCTCGACAAGCTGGACGAGGCCGAAGCCGACGCCAGCCGGGCCCTCGGCCTCGACCCGGACCATTCCGAGGGGCTGCTGGAACGGGGCATCATCCGGCGTCTGAAGGGTGACAATGGCGGCGCCAGATTCGACTGGCTGCGGGTGTTGAGAGAAGCCCCGGGAACCGCCGCCGCCCGCGCCGCCGGGGCCAATCTGGAAAAGATGGACGTGAAAACCGAATAGCCGGCAAAACGCCGCCGATCGGCGCCGCCATAGAGCAAATCCAGATTGATTGGAATCGCCAAAGGCGATTCCAATCACGATCCGCTCTAGCCACAATCAGAAATCCAGGTCGGCGTAATGCTTGGCCGGCGTCGCGCCGGGGATGTGATCGGCGAGAATGGAGCGGAAGCTGGGCCGGGATTTGATGCGCGCATACCAATCTTTTACCTGCTCATGCTCCTTCCAGGGAATGTCGCCCAAGTAATCGACCGCCGAAAAATGAGCGGCGGCGGTGATATCGGCCAGCGTAAGACGGTCGCCGGCCAACCACCGGCGGCGTTCGGTCAAGTAGGCGACATAGTCCAAATGATGACGGATGTTGGCATGGCCGGCGCGGATGGTCCGGGAATCGGGCTCGCCCAAGCCCAAGAAGCGTTTCATTATTTTTTCGCCGACCAGGTTCACGGTCACCTCATGGTTGAATTTTTCGTCGAACCAGGCGACCAGGCGGCGCACCTCCGCCCGTTCCAGGGGATTGCCGCCGATCAGCGGCGGCTCCGGGTGGACTTCATCCAAAAACTCGCAAATGACATTGCTTCCGGACAGGGTCGCGCCGTTCGGTTCGACCAAAACCGGAACTTCCCCCGCCGGGTTCATGGCCAGGAACTTCTGCCGGCGTTCCCAGATGTTTTCCACCCGCATCTCGAATTCGATTTTCTTTTCCAGAAGGACGACCCGCACCTTGCGGCAGGCAGGCGACAGCCAGAGATGATAAAGAATCCGCATGGGGCTGCTAATTACACTGAAACGAACCAATCCGAAACCGCTAATAAAGTCCGCAAACCGACGCCGGGTTTGCCAAAGCCAGGCGGGAAAATATACTCTTTACGTCAATTTCCCGGATGATACAGGCCACTAGAAGGCGAAAGATTCCATTCTGGTGGGTGCTCACAAGAAAAAGCTTTAGGCCTATGGACCTAAAAGCGTCCGGGCGAGGCGGAATCCCAGGCCGTTGTCTCGGATGATTGGGTTGTTCCCGTTGCGAAACGCCGCGCGGAGGAGCCTCGTATAGCTGTACCAGGAGCCACCGCGATTAACGCGATAGCAGGCACTCGATACTGTTTCAGCGCTACCGTCCGTGGGAGTACTGCTATATCTCAGCTTGCAATCCTCGACCCATTCCCACACGTTCCCTTGCATGTCGTAAAGACCAAAGCCGTTAGCTCCCTTTTGTCCAACGGGGTGTGTCATTGATTCACTGTTTCCAGCGTACCAGGCAACACCTTGTAAGCAGTCCCCTCTATTCCCGCAGCTCCATTTCGTGCCCGTTCCGGCCCTGGCCGCGTACTCCCACTCGGACTCGCTCGGTAAACGATACTCCTGCCCCGTCTTACGGCTCAGCCAGTCAACATACTCCTTCGCATCGTTCCAGCTAACATTGATCACCGGGTGGCTGTCCCGGCCCCAGCCCCTATCCTTCGGATGATGACCGCAGCCGCCAGCCGAAAAGCAGGCGTCCCACTCGGTGAACGTCACCTCGTACCTGCCGACCGCGAAGGGACGCGGGATGGTCACGCCGTGGACCGGTTTCGCGTCGCTGCCGCCGCCGCCGTCGAGGTCGCCCATCCGAAAACTGCCCGCCGGAATGACCACCATCTCCGGGCAGTCGAAGCAATCGCGGAAGACTTGCCCCGTTTTCTTCGGAAATACCTCGACAGCCGGCTTCACCGGCGAGGGCGCCGGCGGTTTCGGCGGGTCGGCGACGGCGAGTTGTTTTTGTTGTTTCAACTTGTCGATCTTCACCCGCGCCAGGGCCGCGAACGTTCCCTTCGGATACCGCGAAAGGTAGGCCTCATGGGATTCGATATCGCCGCCCGCCTGGATCGACCGCCAGAACAAAGCCTCCATGTTGGTACCGCCCGACGGCGCCGGAACCTCGCTCGCTTTCAACGTCACGTCGATGCCGCGCGAGGCGGCATGCCCGATGGCCGGGTGAATTAACGCCCCGATCAGGACAACGGCGGCGAATAGGTGAGTCGGTCTTGCCGGCATTGCTTCCCCGCGGCAAATGTGCGCTTAAACCAGCTTGGATGATGCCCGTTTTGCTCTTCTCCCGCAATCCCCATGAATGGCCGTGTCCGCTATCTCCCCACCCCGGACCGACGGCAGCCCGGCGCCGGGACGGCGGCAAGGGCGAT
>JAUXMA010000170.1 GCA_030623425.1 Rhodospirillaceae bacterium | reverse complement strand
TCTGCCACATCCTAGGCGTCCGCCCGCCGCCGGCGGCCGGCAAGGAAGCCCGGTGATGGCGCATTTGCTCGATGTCTTGGCGGAGAGGGTGTTGCTCTGCGACGGGGCCATGGGTTCGCGGGTGCAGGCCCGTGATCTGGACATCGAAAAGGATTTCTGGGGGCACGAGAACTGCACCGACATCCTGACCCGCTCGCGCCCCGACCTGGTGCTGGCCATCCACCGCGACTATTTAACAGCCGGCGCCGACATGGTGATCACCAACACCTTCGGCGCCTCGCCGGTGACCTTGGGCGAGTTCGGCCTGGCCGACGAGGCCTTGGCGCTCAACCGCCAGGCCGCCGAGCTGGCCCGCGAGGCGGTGGAAGGTTTCAAAAGCGACGGCGCCGGGCGTTTCGTTCTCGGCGACGTTGGCCCGGGAACCAAGCTGCCGAGCTTGGGCCATATCGACTACGACAGCCTGGAGAAAGCCTTGAGCGTCCAATGCGACGGCCTTCTCGCCGGCGGGGTCGACGCCATCCTCATCGAGACCTGCCAGGACCCCCTGCAGATCAAGGCCGCCGTCAACGGCGCCAAGCTGGCCCGCCAAAAGGCCGGCGCCGCGACGCCGATCCTCGTGCAAGTGACGGTGGAAACCACCGGCACCTTGCTGCTCGGCGCCGACATCGCCGCCGCGGCGACGGTGGTCGAAGCCCTGGACGTGCCGCTGATGGGGATCAACTGCGCCACCGGCCCGCAAGAGATGGCGGAACACGTGAGATGGCTGGCCGAAAACTGGCCCGGCCCGATCTCGGTGCAGCCCAACGCCGGTCTGCCCGAACTGGTCGATGGCCAGACCCGTTATCCCCTGCGGGCCGCCGAACTGGCCAAATGGCAGGAGCGTTTCATCATTGAGGACGGGGTCAACATGATCGGCGGTTGCTGCGGCACCGGCGCCTCCCACATCGAGGCCCTCGACGCCATGCTGCGCCGCCGCGCCGACAAGGGCCACCGCCGCCCGGTGCCCGGCCGAAGAGATATCCGCCGCCGGCCCGCCGCCGCCTCGCATTATTCGCGGGTGCCGTTCAGGCAGGAACAGGCCGTCTTTTCCATCGGCGAGCGTTGCAACGCCAACGGCTCGAAGAAGTTCCGCCGGCTTCAGGAAGCCGGCGATTGGGACGGCTGCGTCGCCATGGGCCGCGAGCAGACGGGCGAGGGCTCGCACGCGCTTGACCTCTGCACCGCCTTCGTCGGCCGCGACGAGGCCGCCGACATGAGCGAGCTGACGAGCCGCATGCGCGGCGCCGTTACCGCGCCATTGGTGATCGATTCCACCGAACTGGCGGTTCTCGAAACCGCCCTCAAGCTTTACGGCGGCAAGGCCATCATCAACTCCATCAATTTCGAGGACGGCGAGGAACCGGCGCGGCAACGCCTTTTGCTGGCCCGCAAGTTCGGCGCCGCCGTCATCGCCCTGACCATCGACGAGGACGGCATGGCCAAGACCGCCGGGGACAAGGTTCGCATCGCCAAGCGTCTTCATGAATTCGCTTGCCATCGCCATCGCCTGCCGCCCTCGGACCTGCTTATCGACCCCTTGACCTTCACCATTTGCACCGGCAACGAGGACGACCGCGGGCTCGCCTTGGCGACCCTTGACGCGATCGCCGAAATCGCCGGGGAACTGCCCGAATGTCAAATCATCCTGGGCGTTTCCAACGTCTCCTTCGGCCTCAAGCCGGCGGCCCGCCATGTCCTCAATTCCGTCTTTCTCGACCAGGCGGTGAAACGCGGCCTGACGGGAGCCATCGTCCATGTCTCCAAGATCATCCCCTTGCACAAGATTTCAGGGGCCGAAAAGAAGGTCGTCGAAGATCTGATCTTCGACAGGAGGGAAAAAAATTACCACCCCTTGCACGCCTTTATCGACCTCTTCGCCGACCGCCAGGAGGAGACCGCCAGGAAAACCGAACGCCCGGCCGCCATCGACGAGCGCCTGAAACAGCGCATCGTCGACGGCGACCGGCTGGGTCTCGACGACGACTTGGCCCTGGCCTTGAAGGACCACGACCCGCTCGTCATCATCAACACCTTTTTGCTTGACGGCATGAAGGTGGTGGGCGAGCTCTTCGGCGCCGGGCGGATGCAGCTTCCCTTCGTCCTGCAGGCGGCGGAAACCATGAAGGCGGCGGTGTCTTACCTGGAGCCCCGCATGGAGTGGACCGACGGCCGCGAAAAAGGCACCATCGTTCTCGCCACGGTCAAGGGCGACGTCCATGACATCGGCAAGAACCTGGTCGATATCATCCTCACCAACAACGGCTACAAGGTGATCAACCTCGGCATCAAGCAGCCGCTGCATAACATCGTCGAGGCCGCCGCCAAGCACCAAGCCGACGCCATCGGCATGTCCGGTCTTTTGGTCAAATCCACCGTCGTCATGCGCGAAAATCTGCGGGAAATGACTCGCCAAAACATTTCCGTCCCGGTTTTTTTGGGCGGTGCCGCGTTGACCCGGCGTTATGTCGAGGAAGACTGTGTCGCGGCCTACGGTTCGGGCCGGGCGGCTTACGCCAGGGACGCCTTCGACGGCCTCATGCTGATCGAAAAAGTCATCGGCGGCCGTTTTGACGATCACCTCGAAAAACAGGCGGCGAAACGCAAGAAACGCCCGGCGGGCAAAAAACGCCGCCCCGGCGAGGAACCGCCGCCGCCGCCGCTCCGTCCCGTCGATTGGGCGGAAACCGGCACCTTGAAGACGCGGCTGCCGGCCCAAGTGGAGGTGCCGGAGCCGCCCTTCCTCGGCCCCAGACTGGTCGAGAACGTGGACCTGAAAGCGTTGCTGCCGTTCTTGAACGAGACCATGCTTTTCCAGTTCCACTGGGGGTTCAAGAAAGCCGGGCGCGACCGGGCGGAATGGAAGAAATGGGCGGCCAGGGAGGTGCGCCCCATCCTGCGCGGGCTGATGCAACGATGCCGGGACGAGGAAATCCTCCGCCCCGCCGCCGCTTACGGCTACTGGAAATGCGCATCGGAAGGGAATTCGGTGATCCTCTTCGAGGAAGACGGCGAAAGCGAAGCCGCCCGCTTCGCCTTTCCCCGTCAGAACAAAAAGCACGGCCTTTGCATCGCCGACTTCTTCCGCGACGTCGATCAGCCGAGCCGCGACGTCATCGGCCTGCAGGTGGCGACGGTGGGGCAGCGGGCCTCGGACGTGGCGCGCCAGTGGTTTCACGCCGACCGTTACCGGGATTATCTTTATCTGCACGGACTTTCCGTCGAGATCGCCGAGGCCCTGGCCGAATACCTGCACAAGCGCATCCGCGGCGAACTGGGCTTCGGCCACGAGGACGCGCGGCGGATGGAGAAGCTCTTGAAACAGGGCTACCGGGGGTCGCGCTATTCGTTCGGCTATCCGGCCTGCCCCGACCTCTCCATGCAGAGCAAAATTCTCGATTTGCTGGGCGCCGAGAAACTCGGCATCGTCATCACGGAGAGCGACGAGCTCGTTCCCGAGCAGTCGACCTCGGCCTTCGTCGTCCACCACCCGCGGGCGAAATATTTCACGCTGTGAAACTTGGTAAGTTGGCGCGAACGTTCCCGCCGCGCCGCCGTCCTCGATGCCGGTCAGTGGCCGCGGGCGTAGTCGCGCAACACGTCGACCTCGAGCTGGGTCTCGTCGAGCTGGCTTCCGATGATATCGCTGATGCTGATCATCCCTTTCAGTTCGCCGCCGACAACCACCGGCACATGGCGGACATGCTTGAAGGCCATCAGGCGCATGACGCTCTTGAGGTCATCGTCCGGTTTGCAGGTATAGACATGGGACATGATTTCCTCGACCTTCAGTTTCATGGTCGCGGCGCCGATTTCCGCCTGACTATGGAGGACGTCCCGCTCGGTTACGATGCCGACGATTTTTCCATCCGGCACGCAGATCATGATCGCCCCGATCTTCTTTTCCTTGAACAGGCCGACCGCATCTCCGACGGTGGTGCTCGGATACGCGGTAACCACCGAGCGATGTTTCTTTTTCAACAATTCGGATACAAGCATCGCTCCTCTCCTTGTCGTTCGACCGAACAACTACGGGTCAATTGTACCACATTTTCCGGCGTCTTGCGGCCTTCATGATTTGCTCCCGTCACAACCGCCTGCAGTTGTTCGGATAGGCTGTGAATTTTTTTTCGGTTTCGATTTCGCCGCCGACATTGTAGAGGTTAGCCGCCGCAAGGTTTACCGTCAGTCCATAAGGAGTCAGCCCATGAAACATACGTTCGCCGCGCTTGTCGCTTTCCTCTTCGCCGGCTCCGTCCAGGCCGCCGGCCTCAAGATCGAGGACATCGAGGTTGGAACCGGCCAAGAGGCGGCGACGGGGATGACCGTCGAGGTCCATTACACCGGCTGGCTGACCAACGGCTTCAAGTTCGACAGCTCCCTGGACCGCGGCCAACCCTTCAGCTTCGGCCTCGGCCTCCGTCAGGTGATCAAGGGATGGGACCAGGGCGTCGTCGGCATGAAGGAAGGCGGCAAGCGCCGCCTGACCATCCCCCCCGAACTCGGCTACGGCAGCCGCGAGATGGGGTCAATCCCGGCCAATTCGACGCTGATCTTCGAGGTCGAGCTGCTGAAAGTCGGCGACTAGAGTGTGT